>JARXAV010000250.1 GCA_029865665.1 Flectobacillus sp.
CTTATATACATATACGCCTTGAGAAGAAGGGAAGAACAAGTTATTTGACGTAAAATATTCATACGACAAACCAGCTGTCAACGTATGCTTTCCTGCAAAATACGTGAAGTTATCCGTAAAATTCAAGGTAGAGTAGTTCAACTTGTTACTTGGCGTGAATGGATCCATCCCTGCAGAAGTGTAGGTTGTAGTTGTACCTGGATCTTGAATTTCAATTAATGGGAATAATTGAGTTCTATATTCACGGTCTTCAATTTGCTTATTGTAAGTAGCAATGAAGTTATTAGCCATTTTTGAATTGAACGTCGAGTTTAATTCAGCCACTACCGAACGTGTATTATCTTGAATGATATAACCCGTGTTTTGAGGTGACATTGAATTCGCATTGTTCGTACGTGTACCAAAACCTGCTGTGTTACTACTGTTACTACCTGAAATCAATACGTCTGATTTTGAATCGTGATGCGAGTAACGTAATGTTAACTTATGCTTATCGTTGATGTTATAATCAATACGAGCCAATAATTTCTTGCTGCTTGACTCACTATTAAAACCATCTAAAGCACCAGCATTCCAACCGATTTTACTCATGATGTCAGAAACTTTTTGCATATCTGCAAGCGTAGTTCTTGAGATGTTACCTGATCCAGAACCTCTGTTAGCAGACCAAGTTAATGCAGGTTGAGTACCTTCAATAGATTCTGCGTTGATGAAATAAAATAATTTATTTTTGATAATCGCTCCACCTACACGGAAACCTGTAGTTTTTTCAGAAAAATCAGTAACAGGTACATCTACATCACCAATTTTCTTACCTACTAAGCTCTGGTTTTTGAAGAAATGATAAACTGAACCTGAAACTTCATTTGTACCAGAACGAGTTACTGCGTTGATAGCAGCTCCTGTAAAACCTGACTGACGAACATCGAATGGTGCAATGTTGATTTGTAATTGTTCGATTGCATCTAATGAAATAGCACCGTTACCAGTACGACCACCTGCTTGAGCTTCATTACCTAAACCGAAACCGTTGTTAAATACAGAACCGTCAATGGTGAAGTTGTTAAAACGAGAATCTTGACCAGCAAATGATGAACCGTTACTATAAGCATTATATTTGGTGATGCTATTAAGCGTACGGTTTAACGTAGGTAAGCTAGACAAAGCACCTTTTCCAAAAGTAGTTGAAGCACCTGTTCTGCTTGAACTAAACGCATCACTTTTGTTAGCCGTTACAACTACTTCTTGTAATTGCTTACCTTCTTCCGCTAATTTTAATGATAAGGTTGTAGCGACCCCTAACGTCGTAGAAATATCTTCTAACGTTTGAGTTTTATATCCTACAAATGAAACAGTAATTTTGAATGGACCGCCAACACGAACACCTTGCATTGCAAAACGACCTGCTAGGTTTGTTAATGCTCCGTAGCGAGTACCTGAAGGAGTATGGATTGCAATAACAGTTGCTCCAGGAAGAGCGTCTCCCTTAGCATCTACTACCGAACCAACAATTGAAGAGGAGGTTACTTGTGCAAACACCTGCACCGTAGAAAGCAACGAAACAAGAGCAAACAGAATCCCGAATGCCTTCATTGTAAAAATTTTCTTCATGATGAAAGAATTTTTAGTTTATTAAGAATGAAATTGTGATATTCATTGGCAAATTAACAGCTTATTTCTAATAAAAAAAAGTTAGTCAATATTAATAAAGTGTAAAATTAAATTACACAACTGACTAACAATCAATATAAACGTTTGTCCTATATTAGTAAAATTACATTTTCTACAAAAAACATACTAATCTATGTAGCTACATATACTTAAAAGAAGATTAGTGAGTGCGTTTCGTGCTAATATGTTATTATGCTCGTATTTTTGCAAAATAAAAAAAGGAAACAATGAAATTATTTTTTAGACAAGCAGGGACAACGGGGACTCCCATTATTATTTTACATGGTATTTTCGGCTCTTCTGATAACTGGTTAGGCATAGGAAAGGTTTTGGGAGAACATCATCGGGTGTTTATGGTAGATCAACGAAATCATGGGCAGTCACCTCATAGCGACCTCTTTAACTATGAAGTCATGGCGGCTGACCTAAAAGAGTTTATTGATGAATATCAACTTGAGAACCCAATCATCATTGGGCATTCAATGGGAGGAAAAACGGTTATGCAGTTTGCCCTGAATTATCCCGATGCTTTTGCTAAATTAATCGTGGTTGACATTGCTCCTAAGTTTTACCCTGTTCATCATACCATGATTTTACAAGGATTAAACGCTGTAAACCTAGAAACCTTATCTAGTAGAACAGAAGCAAACGAGCATTTAAAGCGTTTTGAAGAACAAGAAGGTGTTCGTCAATTTTTATTGAAAAATTTATGGAGAAATCCAGAAAAAGGCAACCAATTTGACTGGAGAATTAATTTATCCGTAATCACAAAGAATATTGATGTGGTTGGACATGAATTAGAAAACGAACACGCCATTGAAAAACCTGTCCTTTTTCTCTCAGGGGCAAATTCTCATTATATTCAACCCGAAGACGAACGTAAAATCTGGGAGTTATTTCCAAACTACCAAATCGAAAAGATAGAAGGTGCTGGACACTGGGTACAGGCGGACAAACCCAAAGAGTTTATTGAAGCTGTCACTCGTTTTATTAACGATTAAAGGTATCGAGTTTGCAAAAGGACATAGGCACAGCGTTTTAACCTAGTACAAGGAATGGTTTAACTAAACCTTACAGGTTTTCAGACTAAGTTATTTTGCCCCATTACTTATTAGTAAAATACGATAAGTACTCGTTGATAAATAGTTTATGATAATAGTTGTCTCAAGATGTAGCATAAGCTATTAGAGAATAATGGTTTACCGAAATCTTTGAACATTAAACTTTAAACTGACGACTACTTAGGTACTTTTACAAACCTAACTTGATTCAATATAGTCTAATCAACAACGACTTAATTGCCATATCTAATTCAATCTCATTAATGCTTTATTTAATCCCAACAGTTCTTGCTCCAGAAACGAGTCAGTCTGTTCTTAGTCCTCAAATTAAAGAGGTTGTCAGTACAACTGATTACTACTTTGTGGAAAATATTCGTACAGCCCGTCGATGTATCAGTGACCTAAAAGTCGGAAAGGTGATTGATAGTTTGCATTTTTACGAAGTACATAAAGATACGACGAGCGATCAAATCAAAAAATATTTCAAGGAAATACCAGCAGGACAATCCATTGGCGTGATGTCCGAAGCAGGATGTCCAGGCGTTGCCGACCCTGGTGCTTTGGCCGTAAAAGTAGCTCACGAAATGGGAATCAAAGTTTGTCCATTGGTAGGACCTTCTTCTATCCTATTGGCACTGATGGCTTCTGGTTTTTCGGGACAATCGTTTATTTTTCATGGATATTTACCCATTGACAAAGCCCAAAAACTAAAAGCAATTCGTTCCCTAGAAAGTGCTGCGATGAAACAGCAAACACAAATTTTCATGGAAACACCTTTCAGAAACAATCCATTTTTAGATGACCTTTTGGCAACCTGCAACCCAAACACCTTATTGTGTATTGCTTGCAATGTAACAGGGTCGGATGAATTTATTCAGACAAAAACGATTGCCGATTGGAAAAAGCAGAAACCAGACTTACACAAAAAACCAACCATGTTTTTGATGTATGCTTAACACAAAGGTGCTTTAGAGCCTTCATCCAAAATCCATCATTCAACATTCACTATTCCCTTTTATGATTCACATAGAAACATTTACATTCAATCCTTTTTCAGAAAACACGTATGTAGTAAGTGACGAAACCAAAGAATGTGTTATCATCGACCCAGGTTGTCATAATTACGAAGAACGTAAAGAATTAAAAGACTACATCGAACATGAAGGACTTCACGTGGTTCATTTGCTTAATACGCACGCTCACATTGACCATGTTCTAGGTAATGAATATGTTAAAAGAACATTCGGGGTAAAACTTCATTTACATAAAAATGACTTACCCTTACTAGAAAATGCTGCCAGTCGTGCAGACTACTACGGTTTTCCGAATTATGAGGGTTCAACAGTTGATGTATTTATTGAAGAAGGCGACACGATTACCTTTGGCAATAGTAGCTTTGAGATTTTGTTCGTCCCTGGTCATGCACCAGGTCATGTAGCATTTATCAATAAGGAACAAAAAATTTGTATCAGTGGTGACGTACTTTTTAGAGGCAGTGTAGGACGAACAGATTTTCCACTATGTAGTTTCCCTGATTTAGAAAAAAGTATTCGTACCAAACTATACAACTTGAGTGATGATATGATTGTTTACCCAGGTCATGGCCCTACAACTACTATCGGATTCGAAAAAAAGCACAATTCATATATTAAAGCTATCTAATTCACTTCGCTATGAACGAAATCAAAAAACATATCCCTAATGCCCTTACCTGTGGCAATTTACTCTGTGGGTGCTTTGGAATTTTACTTACCTTGAAAGGCGACTTAGTAACTGCCTCCTACCTAATTGGCATTGCATTAGTTTGTGACTGGCTAGATGGCTTTTTGGCAAGGATTTTAAACGCCATGTCACCCATCGGTAAGGAGTTAGATTCCCTTGCCGACATGGTTACTTTCGGGGTACTTCCAGCTTTTATGATGTTGAATTTACTCGAAAATTCCTGCTCAGGTTACTGCACAACAGGTTTATTAGGTTTTCATAAACCGTATATCGCTTTTTCTCTGGCTGTTTTTTCAGCACTTCGCCTTGCTAAATTCAACATTGATACAAGACAAAGCACCTCTTTTATTGGAGTACCAACCCCTGCCAATGGCATGGTGGTTGCTTCTCTCCCATTAATTGCGGCATTTCAACCAGAATTTAAAGACTATGTAATCAATTACAATGGTTTAATTGCCTACACCATTATCATGTCGTATTTGTTAGTGGCTGAATTACCTTTATTTGCCCTAAAATTCAAACAGTTCGACTGGAAAAGCAATCAAATTAAATACTTGTTTCTAATTGGTTCGGTAATCCTCTTGGTACTTTTAAAATTTGTAGCCATACCAGTTATCATTCTGGTATATATTCTTATTTCGATTGCCAATACAATCATTACAAAGGAGTAATACCTTTCTCGTTCACTGAATACAAGCCCCTTCTTCCTTCAATAAATTGATACAAGAAGGGGTTTTTCGTTCCTTGAGAAATAAACAATGGATTGAAATCTATCATTTTTAGTATTTTATTTATAATTTTAATGATTAAAATCACCTTTCTAGGTAGTTAGTTAAGAAAATACACAAATAGTTTAAACAGTAAGTCGCTGCTTAATTTGCAGTTACCAGCCATTTTTATAAATTTAATTAGATGCAACTTTTTACGTCCCCAAGTTCATTTCGCCACGAGTGGGCGAATGTTCAGCAACACGCTATTGAAGCCTATACAGCTGGCCAACAGTCGTTTATACCCTACTTAATTCCTGAAGAGGCAGTTCATCTTCCTGCCTATCAAGTTAGTTATCTTCTTGAAAAAAAATGGGGACAAACAGCTTTTTACAATGCCTTAAATCCATCCAATACCATTGAAAGTCCAGTCAATTCCATTACTACGACCGATTGGCTTAAAAAAGTAAATATGGTTGGGATTAACGTACGTACGATTAAAAGCTTCTGGAATGTGGTAAAATATGCACTTACCATACCCGACAGTCAGTCATCCATTCACTTATTGCCAATATGGGAATGTGGCGTTGTATCGAGTCTTTATGGTATTGCGAGTTGGAATATTAATCCTGAATTTTTTGATCAGGACTTAGCTCAATTATACCCTCATCTCAATACGGTTGAAAAGCAACTTAAAGTAGTCATTAACTTGCTACATCTCATGGGCAAAACAGTGGGTATGGACGTGATTCCGCATACGGATCGTTACTCAGAAGTTGTTCTTGCCAATCCTCACTTTTTTGAATGGTTACAACGAAGAGATTTTGACATTGTGAATCATCGTGCGAATCTTCATGAAGTTATTCAAGAGCGAATCTTAGATTTTTTAAGGTTGCAAGAAAGTGCCAACGGACAAACTTATCCTTCCGACAACGTGGTGTTTTTCAATAACGACCAATTTTCTGAGCAAGAACGATTGAGCGTTCTTTTTGGTGAAAAAGACAATCTTGCTGGACGTAATCAAAGACGCAACGCCCTCATCAACCATCTGTTTTCGGAAGGTTACGAGCCTGTACCTGCAACTATGGCCCCTCCTTACAGAGGCTTAGTAGTTGACAAAAGAGAAGAAGCCAAAACCGTGGATGCTGAAGGTAGAATTTGGAGAGATTATCTTATTGCTGAACCTCAAGGAATGTCGAGAGTATTTGGCCCTTTGAGTCGCTTTAAACTTTATGAAGCAAAAAATGATAATCTTAACTGGGAAATAGATTTTGAGAAACCTCGCTATGAAGTTTGGGAATATGCTGCTAAACGTTTTACAAGCATAGCAATGGAATATAATATTGATTTTATGCGGGGCGATATGTCTCACGTTCAGATGAATCCTGCTGGAACACCCAAAGAGTTAAGTCCCTATTACGACATTCATAAATACATTAAACAAGCGGTTCGCCAGTTCAAACCATCGTTTGGCTATTTTGCTGAAAGCTTTCTTGCACCACCCAATACAATGGCTTACGGAGAAGAAGAAGCCCATTTGGAAGGCTCTGATACCGATAGTACGCTTGGTAACTTACAGTCAATGGTGATTGATTCAGAAGAGTTTATTAGTGAATTTGCCCGTTATCATCAGCTAAAAGAAAGTGCCGACTTTGTTCCAAACTTTACGATTATGACAGCAGATAAGGATGATCCACGTTTTGATGAATTCTATCTGGTAGGTAACGAACTCCGTATGTTTTTAGGTCTTTTCGTAACCGATATGCCATCTTATATGGCACTAGGTTTTGAGCAAAGAGACCCTCATCCTACACCTGCACCCAATGAACACTACACTAAATTGTATGTATTTCAGCTATCAGATGGTGACAAAGCAACTAGAGGAGACTATCAGTGGGGAAAAAATGATGTGCTATTCAAAAATATTTACGACCTAAGATGCCTTTATGAAAAAATTGGCAAGGAAATTGAAGGAAACTCCATAAACTGGATTATTGCTCCAGATTTAACTGGGAAAAATAAGCTCATTGCATGGACATACAAGGAAAACCCTCGTTATGTTTGTTTAGCCAATTTCTCTAGCACTGAAACCTTTAGTAATATTAACGTACAAAGTGCTACGAACGGAAAGCAATGTGAACTTCTTTATTCAAGCAATAATAGACACAATACAGCAATAGAATTAATGACGAGCGATTCTTTTATTCAGACTATTGAACCTCACGAATGTTTACTTTTCTGTTTAAATGATTTGTAGAAAAAGACTATAATACATTAAAAACCAAACAGATAGACACGTTTTGTTCAAAACTAATTACTATCGTTTGAATGTCATCATTGTCATTTTCAAAAGATAGATGTATCAGATACGAGTTAAGTGATTGAACCGTTAATACGTATCTGATACAATCCTTTTAATTATTCTATTTCCTTGCAAACTAGTATTCGTTTATTATATTTGACAAGTTATCAGTTCACCCAGATTCATTTAACATCATTGTAGGTGATGCGTCTATCCTCCTTCGTAGTTTAAGAAATATAAATCAGATGTAAACATGTGTCCTTTAAGATTTTAAAGGTTTAACTACGTACGCAATCTACCAATCATTCCAAAGTCGTATCATTTACAATAGATGATTCACCAGTAGAAGATTAACAAAAACTGCATTTTTCTTAGTACATAATTTATATATAACCACTAAATGGACAGCGTGTTCCCTTGCTTAAAAAATGAGTACTACGCCTGTCAAACACCATAAATATGTCACTACTATTCAATAGTACGCCCATGTCCGAACAAAAAACAGTGGCAAAAGCATCCAAAAATAGCAGTTTTTGGAATGAGAAATGGATTCAAATTCCTTTCGCAGATGTTGAAAATCCTCCAAAATATCAGGTATCGAATTATGGAAGATTAAAGAGTTTTCAAAATGACCCAGTCCATGGAGAAATTATCGGAGGTTCTAAAATTCAAGGTTACAAGTCACTGAATATTAGAGTTAAAGGTAACAAGTCGATTAACCGTTATGTGCATAAATTGGTAGCGGAGTTCTTCTTAAAAAAAGAATCAGAGGAAAGTAAATTTGTAGTGCATCTTGACCACGATAAGTTGAATAACTACTGGGAAAACTTGAAATGGGTAACCAGAGATCAGATGACCATTCATAACCGAGAAAATCCGGCGGTTAAGGACAAAGTGATTCCGAGAAGAACTAAAAATTACAAGTTGACTGAGAGTAAAGTATTGATGATTAAGAAAATGCTTAAATCAGACAAGAATCGTTTAAAAATGATTGCCAAGCAATTTGGCATTACCCATACGCAATTAAACAGAATACGTTCTGGCGAAAACTGGGGTCATGTAAAACTAGAAGACGAGAAATAAGAATTACTGAGTACACTTCAAAGACAAACAAAAACTCCCACTTCACAGCGGGAGTTTTTATTTTTATACAAAAATTACCTTTTTATCGGAACAACTAATTTACTTTTTTGAGTATTAATGCACCCAATGGAGGTAACGTTAATGTCACCGATTGTGCTTTACCCTGCCAACCAACAGGTTGCGTATGGATATTGGAGTTAGATTGCCCACTTCCCCAATAAACCGTACTATCCGAGTTCAGTACCTCTGCCCATTCACCCGCTAAAGGCAGACCAACTCGATAATCGGCACGTGTAACAGGTGTTAAATTCAAGACAACTACCACCTGTTCTTCAAAAACATCCCCTTTTCGAGCATAGATAAGAATACTATTCTCTCTATCTGAAGTGTCTATCCACTCAAAACCCTCATGTGAGAATTGTTTTTGATACAACGCTGGCTCTCCTTTGTACACCGTATTCAACGCCTTTACAAACTCTTGCATTCCCTTATGAGGAGCATGATCCAATAACCACCATTCTAGGCTTTTTGAGAAATTCCATTCGGACGTTTGCCCAAATTCTCCACCCATAAATAGTAAGTTTGTTCCTGGGTGAGTAAACATGTAGGCAAATAACAAACGTAGATTCGCAAAACGTTGCCACTCATCGCCAGGCATTTTACCTACTAAGGACTTTTTACCATACACCACTTCATCATGCGATAGCGGCAACATAAAGTTTTCGGTAAAAGCATAAACCGTAGAAAACGTAATTTGTCCTTGATGATGTTTACGATACATTGGATTACGCTCAAAATATTTTAAGGTATCGTTCATCCAACCCATCATCCACTTTTGTCCAAAGCCCAAACCTCCCGTATAAATTGGTCTAGAAACTCCCGTAAACGAAGTAGATTCCTCCGCAATAACTTGCACGTCTGGGAACATTCCATAAATCACCTCATTCAATTCCTTGATTAACGAAATAGAGTCCAGATTATGGTTTCCACCAAAGATATTTGGTTCCCATTCGCCTTGCTTACGAGAATAATCTAAATATAACATCGACGCAACAGCATCTACACGTAGGCCATCTGCATGATAACGTTCTAACCAATAAATTGCATTAGAAATCAAGAAACTACGAACCTCATTTCGTCCATAGTTAAAAATATACGATTTCCAATCAGGATGATAGCCTTTTCGTTTATCAGGATGTTCATAAAGATGCGTTCCATCAAATTCATATAAGCCATGAGCATCACCAGGGAAGTGAGAAGGCACCCAGTCAAGCAATACCCCAATGTCATTTTTATGACACTGTTCTACCAAATACATAAAATCCTGAGGTTCACCAAAACGAGACGAAGGAGCGAAATAGCCCAATACTTGATACCCCCAAGAAGGCTCGAACGGATGCTCCATCACAGGCATGAACTCAATATGCGTAAAGTTCATCTCTTTGACATAGGCAACCAACTGATCAGCTAGTTCTACATAAGATAACTTTTCATTATTCTCTTTCTTTCTCCATGATCCAACATGGACTTCATAAACTGACATTGGAGCAGCCAATGAGTTCTTTTCGGCACGTTTCTCCATCCATTCAGAGTCCGTCCATTCATACCAGTTATCCCAAACGATAGACGCAGTACGAGGTGGCGTTTCAAAACGCTGAGCATAAGGATCCATTTTTTCCAACAGACGTCCGTTTTGAGCCTCAATACAAAACTTATACGTCTCCCCTTTTCCGATATTTGGAATAAAACCCTCCCAAATACCTGAACCATCCCAACGGACAAAAAGCTTATGGCTATATTTATCCCAATGATTAAAATTACCAATTACCGAAACCGATTTTGCAGAAGGAGCCCAAACTGCAAAATAAACCCCAGGAACACCCTCATATTCTGTAATATGTGAACCTAACTTTTCAAAAAGTCTATAGTGTTTACCCGATTTAAAAAGATTAATGTCAAAGTCCGAAAAACGGCTAAATACTTCTACATTTTTAAGTTGAGGTAAAGCAGGAGCTTCATTTGTAATCGCTTTGTCCTCTGTTTTTGATGTTTCATTCATAATACGCTGCTGATTTGAATCGGTAATTTCCGTAGTTTCGGGTACAATACTAGTTCTTTTCTTCATAAATTATCAAAAATGGTTAATGATTATTCGTTGCCCATTTGAAACTAGACAACGGTTTGTAAATATAGGTTTTCTTATGAATAGAAACAATTATATTTTTCCGAAGATTATCAATACCTTCAAACACTCCCTTTTTAGTTTTCGCAAGGTACAATCTACTTTATTTCGTTGCACAAATTAGAATTAAAGCATTCATCTACAATTTTATTCAACAAGCAATTGACTTATAACCAGACACTTGCAAAATACTTTCATTTTTTTTACAACAAAAGCTTGCGATTCAAAAAAAAACCTAGTACTTTTGCATCACGAAAAACGACAAACACTTCGAAA
>JARXAV010000213.1 GCA_029865665.1 Flectobacillus sp.
TGATAATCAGCGTTTTCTAGTACCGGCATTTTGTTTCAGAATTAGAGGGTTCAAATTAAGTGTTTTCTTTAAAATAACACATATATTCAAAAAAAGCACCAATACAATCTTTATATAATACTATTTACTACTAGCAAATTAGGGAAAAACTACTCAAGTTATCCTACCGATTCTACCTATTCCTTAGCCCACTTACCTCTATAAAGAACGTAATAGCTAAAATGCCCTTATTTTTAGGCTTTCAAATTTCATTTTTTCAAATTACTTCCCTAAGTTGCACCTAAATAAACCAATTTTAACAAACAACCTGCTTAACTATTATGATACCTAAAGTATCCTTACGTGTTGTCTGTACTCTTGTAGTTACAGTACTTTACTTTTCTATGCGTAGCTTTTCGCAAGCACCTAATACCAAGTTTGGCAAAATAGAAATTCCTGACTTACAACAAAACACCTACGAAAAAGACAGTTCAGCAGCAGCCGTGGTCTTATTTGATGTAGGAAACGCTCGATTTAGTTATAACCAGAGTAAAGGAAATTTTCAGGTAATTTATGACCGTCATTGTCGTATCAAAATCTTAAAAAAATCAGGCTATGATAACGCTACTGTTGTAGTTCCTCTTTGGCATAGTAGCAATAGTTCTGACAAAGAAGATTTTTATGACCTCAAAGGGATGACATATAATCTTGAAAACGGGCAAATTATCAAGGAAAAACTCAACAAAGACGCTGTATTTACTGATAAAGTCAGTGAAAACCGAACAAAAAAACGTTTTACTTTTCCCAAAGTAAAAGAAGGTTCTATCATTGAATACAGCTATACAATTACCTCAGACTTTTACTATAATTTCCGTGATTGGCAATTTCAGCGAGAAATTCCTACCGTATGGAGCGAATTTTCGGTGAATATTCCTGAGTACTTTGAGTACCGAAAACTATCACAAGGGTACGAACCTTTTGTACTAAATACGAAAGAGTCTGGTACTATGAGCATTAATCTAAAAACTAGCGGGGGAGTATCTACCACTGCTACGAATGATTTCAAAACCGCTACTACAGAAACCTTAAATGTAAAAACCGATAACTTTAGATGGGCTATGCAGGATGTGCCTGCATTAAAAGAAGAACCTTTTATTACAACCATCAACGACTATGTGGCAAGTTTAGAATTTGAACTTTCTTATACGAAATTCCCCAATGCTCCTTTACAGCCATATGCCGCAACATGGCAAAGCTTGAACCAAACGCTCTTAAAAAATGACTATTTTGGAGGTGCTTTGAATAAAAACAATTTCCTGAATGAGGTCGTGAAAAATATTACTACTAAAACGAACGATACGCTGACTAAAGTAGCGATGGCAGTCGCTTTTATTAAGCAAAACATGACTTGGGATGAGCATAATACGATTTATGTAACAAGCTCGTTAAAAAAAGCTCTTGAAGCTAAAAAAGGTAATGTAGCTGATATTAATTTAATGCTTGTTGTTCTACTCAGGGAATTGGGGTTCAATGCAAACCCAGTGATTTTAAGTACCCGAAGCAATGGACGTTTGCTTGAAGACCATGTATTATTGAGTCGTTTCAACTATGTGGTAGCTCATATTGATTTGAATGGGAACGACCTCCTTCTTGATGCCACAACGACCGAATGCCCTCTTGGTATTTTACCGATGCGTTGTCTCAACGGAGAAGGACGATTGATTAGTGAACAAGAAACCAAATGGATTTCACTAGCTCCAAGTCAAGGTTATCGTACGACCCTCATTACTCGATTAGAAATTTCCAAAGAAGGAAACCTAAAAGGAAATGTAAACATAGCAACCTCAGGGTATGATGCCATACGCTTTAGACAAAGCTATAAAGAACTAGGCAAAACCAAGTTTTTAGAGGATTTCACTAAAAAACATGGGACTTGGACAACCACTAATCTGGATGTAGAAAATATTAATGACTTAGATAAAGACGCTCAAATTACGAGTAACGTCGAAATTTCTGAAGCGTGTTCTGTGGCGGGAGATAAAATTTATTTTAAACCTATTTTTGAGATTAACGAACAAGAAAACCCCTTTAATGACCCTAATCGGAAATTCCCTGTTAATTTTGGTAGTGGTATAGAACGAGTAATTAGTGTTGCCTACACCCTTCCAGAAGGATATACCGTGGAGGAGATGCCCAAAAATGCCAAAATTAATTTACCTGACGGAGCGGGTGCATTTGTCTTTTTGATGGGGCTATCAGAGGATAAGAAACAGCTTATGCTTAACAGTAGATTATCCCTACGGAAATCCGTTTATTATGCCGAAGAATATCCCTATTTAAGTAAATTTTATGATATGATTATTGCCAAACAAGCAGAACAAATTGTCCTAAAAAAGAACAATCCATAAGACATCGTGTCCACATTTTTAGAAACGGTTAATCTCTCTCGTCAAAACTAGTAAGATTAACCGTTTCAAGAATCGTAAACGATCATTTAACCCTGAATATATCCACATGAAAAAAATTAGTTTTATAATCCTTAGTTTCCTACACACCCTTAGTCTTTTAGCTCAAAGTCCCAAACTACCTCCTGTTACTTTTGAGGATTTAAGTATGGAAGTCTATTCAAAAGATAGCCTTGCCGATGCCGTTATTATGATTAAAAAAGGAAACGCTCTCTTGTATGAAGACCAAACTTCCTACAATATTCGCTACCATTACACTGTACGTATTAAAATTTTAAAGAAAAGTGCCTATTCCTTAGCAACCACAAAAATCAATACCTACTTCGACAAATCATCCAATCGTTTGGAACGGGTAGAGGAGATTCATGGACAGACTTATAATATTGAAAACGATGTCATTACAACGACCGAACTCAGTAAGAAAGATATTTTTGAAACCCGAAAAGACGAACATCATTACGAGACTTCTTTCACGCTACCTCAAGTAAAAGAGGGCAGTATTATTGAATATAGTTACGTGGTAGAATCGCCATTTCCTTTTAGACCCAATGATTGGAAATTTCAAGAACATATCCCTGTAAAATACAGTGAGTATGAATTCTGGAATCCCAATAACTTCGCTTATCGTATTATCTATCAAGGGATTTCTACCATGTTCGACCTCAATAGAGCTGAAACGAGTGGTAATCTCAACCATTATCACTGGATTTTAAGCGATATTCCTGCCCTTCGGAATGAGCCTTTTATGAAAAATAGAGAAGATTATATTGCTAAGCTACATTTCGAACTATCGGAATACATTGTGCCTGGCATGGTTGCGGTGAAATCATTTTCTCGCAAATGGGAGGACGTAGATAAGGAACTTGCTCAAGACGAAGTATATGGCTTGGATGCCCATATCAAACGAACTGGTTTGTGGGAAGAGATAGCCAAAGAGATTAATTTGAGTACCACTGATTCCTTAGAAAGGATCAAAAAAGCACAGCGATTTATTAGAAATAATATGACTTGGAACGAGCATTTTAACTACACTACTGGAACAAAATTGAAAAACGTTTTTGAAAAAAAAGTGGGTTCAAGTGCTGAAATAAACCTGATGCTTATTGGACTTTTACGAGAAATGGGCTTTGATGCTAATCCAGTGATATTAAGTACTCGTGCCAACGGACTTGTCTGGAAAGATTTTCCGCTGTTGACCCGTTTCAATTATCTGATGGGGCATTTATCTTTCAGAGGAAAAGACATTTTTTTGGACGCAACCAACAAATTAATGACCGCTGGAATGATTCCTGCTTATTGCATGAATGTGGAAGGACGACTCATCAAAGGGCGTAATTCTCGCTGGATTGAAATCAATTCATCCGATAAAAATACCAATATTACTAGCAGTGTCTTAGAAATCAACATGGATGGTACGATGAAAGGTCAAATTCAGCTTACTGGAAATGGGTATAAAAATATTGAAATGAAGGAGGAATATGCAGCTTTAGAAAAGGATAAATTCATTGAAAAGCTGAAAAAAGAACATCTTACTTGGAAAAGCCCTCAGTTCACCTTTCAAAACTTTGAAGCTGATTCGCTTTACAGTCCGATGATTACTGTTGAAACCAGCATTGAGGATGCCTATAATGCGAGCAATGACCGAATTTATCTTCGTCCAATGATGGGTCATTCCATCGAAACAAATCCATTGGCAAATCCAAATAGAAATTTACCTGTTGATTTTACCTATTCCAAAGAGGACAATCATACCCTTACGTTCACCATACCAGAGGGTTATGTTCCCGAAGAAATGCCCAAGGGACTAAAACTAGCTCTTCCGAATGATGGGGGTAGATTTAGCTATCAGGTAGGACGAATTGATGAACATACCATTCAGGTAATCAGTAGAATTTCCTTTAAACGTTCGGTTTATCCAGCCGATGAATATACGGCATTACGAACTTTTTTTACCCAAATTATCGCCAAACAGGCAGAACAAATTGTCTTAAAAAAGAAGACTAACTAACCGTATTTATGAAAATAGCATCCTCTTTTTTTACCTTATTTTTGTGTCTATCGCTCAACAGTATCGCCCAAACGTGGACAGCCTTTTCGATTCCTGCCGAATTAAAAGCCAATACTCATGCAGTAGTGCGGACAAGCGAAACAGTTTTTCACGTAAAAAATAGTGGCGAAGCCATTGAATATAACCATCTTGTAGTTACTGTTTTTGATGAACAAGGAGCAGAAGACTTTGCCAATCAGACTGTGTATTACGATAAATTAGTCAAAATTAACTCGCTCGAAGGCGTGCTTTATGATGCCTTAGGGCAAAAAGTCAGAAAACTCAAAAAAGACGATATTAAAGACGGAAGTGCCATTTCGGGCTTCAGTCTTTTTGAAGATAATCGCTATCGCCATGCTAGTTTCAACTATGCGAACTATCCTTATACCGTTGAATTTTCGTATGAAATAACCAGTAAAAATTTATTGAATTATCCGAATTGGTTTCCTCATTACGCCCATGAATCGTTGGCAATTGAACAAGCTTCGTATAAAGTAACGTTACCTAATAACCTAAGCCTTCGCTACATCGAACTGAACGGAATTCCCAAAGCTGTCATTGAAAAAAATGCAGAACAAACGAGTTACACATGGACAATCAAGCAGTTACCAAGCTACGAATCCGAAGCCTTTTCTCCTAAAATCAGTCGATTAGGGCAAGGCGTGCAAATTGCTCCTAATGAGTTTGAAGTGGAGGGTTTTAAGGGAAATATGGAAACATGGAAATCCTTGGGAGACTTTAATAACCTGTTGGGAAAAGGACGTA
Organism: Flectobacillus sp.; assembly: GCA_029865665.1. Next base: position 5,257 of record JARXAV010000213.1, read on the forward strand.
CAGCCTTACCCGAAAGTATGAAAGCAGAAATCCAACAAATAACTGCCAACTGTAAAACTCCTCTTGAAAAAATGGAGAAAATTTACGGTTTGCTACAACAAAAAACTCGGTATATCAGCGTTCAATTAGGCATTGGTGGTTGGCAACCCTTTGATGCCACTTATGTAGCGGAAAAAGGGTATGGCGACTGCAAAGCCTTATCTAATTTTACCAAAGCTATGCTCGAAGTAGTCGGTATTCCGTCTTACTATACCATTATTCGTGCGGGAGAAAATGCGACGGAAATCAACCCTGCATTCCCTGCTAATCAATTTAATCATGCCATTTTATGTGTACCGCTTCCCAAAGACACGGTATGGTTAGAATGTACCTCTCAGCAAAATCCCTTTGGGTATTTATCGGATTTCACGAGCGACCGTTATGCACTAATCAATACCCCCGAAGGAGGAAAATTAGTACGAACTCCCGCCTATAACATCCAAGACAATACACAAAACTATAAAGGTACGATTGAACTTAGTAGCGATGGAAATGCGAAAGCCAGTATTGAGGCTCGTTATACGGGTATTCTTCAAGATGAGTACGCAAATGCCATTCAAAATTTCGGAGCAGATGATCAAAAGAAATTTCTCTATAAAAATATCAAAATTCCTAGTTTTGACTTAGTCAATTATCAGATGAAGTTAGAGAGAAAACGGATTCCCATTACCAACATACAGCTAACAATTCAGATCAATAAATATGCCTCTAAAAGTGGCACTCGTCTGTTTCTGACTCCAAATCTGATGGACATTCAAAGTTCTATTCCTCCAAGCATGACGAAACCACGGACGCAGGCAATAGAGTTAAAAATGGCCTATTCAGAATCGGATACATTGACCTACCTGCTGCCTCAGGGTTTTGTAATGGAGGCAATGCCCAAAGCAAGCAAACTCCAAAATCAATTTGGGTCATATCAAACAGACTTCATCCTAGAAGGAAATAAACTCGTATATATTCGTAAATTCACTCGGAATAAAGGCATTTTCCCTGCCAATGCCTATCCTGAGTTTTTAGCTTTTTATAAAGATGTTGCCAAAATGGATAAAGCTCAAGTGGTATTGAAGTTGTAGAGGTTACTCCCTTTAACATATCATATCGCCCTTTCAGGGCTGAAATGTTAAAGCCCTGAAAGGGCGATATCTCTCAGCGATGGGTGTTAGCCCATCGCCACAAAATTTGTCAAAAGCCAATTTCATTAATCGGCTCATACCATTCCAAAGCATAAAATCGTTTTTAAATAACACATTCAACACTCCATCAGACATGAATAAATTTATGCGTTTTCCTCTCCTACTCGGACTAGTCATTGGGCTTGTTTGGTCAATTAGTTCTTGTAAAAAGTCAAGTGATATTAACCCTGTGGCAGACGTTCGAGATAGCGTTTATGCCGTGACACAAGAAATCTATCTTTGGAACAGTAGTTTACCAAGTTTATCCTCTTTTAATCCCACCTCCTACAAAGATGCAAACTCGGTCATGAAACAGGTGAGAACCTTCAGCCCTCTTGTAAATGGCGGAAACGCCGACCGCTGGAGTTTTGCCCTTACAAAAGCTGCTTGGGATGCCTACTCTGCTGGTTCTGACAGTGATATTGGTTTAGATTATAAGTTTTTGACCAGTTCAGACCTACGGGTAAAATTTGTATATCCCTCCTCTCCTGCTGGTCTTGCAGGGGTAAAACGTGGCTGGAAAGTACTGACCGCCAATGGTGTTCAAGGGACTGATAGTAACACCCAAAGTTTAAATACGGAGTTAGCAAAAAGTACCTTGAATCTTGCTTTCGAAAAACCAGACGGCACTCGGGTTGCACTAACCCTAACGGCAAAAACGTTTACACAAGATTATATTTTGAATCAGCAAGTCTTTACGGTTAATAATAAAAAAGTGGGCTATTTCGTGTTTGATTCATTCTTAGGAGACAACAATGGTGAAGCTACTAAGACCTTACTAAACACACTTTTCACCTATTTCAAACAACAAAATATCACCGATTTGATTGTTGATTTACGCTACAATGGAGGAGGATATGGAGTTGTTTCTGAACATTTGGCGAATCTGATTGCACCTACATCTGCCATTGGAAAAGTATTTGCCAAAACCGAGCATAACGTAGCCTTTACACAATACAACGAGGTGACTTATTTCAAAGCCGTAGCCAACAGCCTCAATTTAAGCACCGTCACATTCATTACTACAAGTGGAACAGCATCTGCCAGCGAAGAGCTTATCAATGGTTTACGTCCTGTTATGAATGTCAAACTAATTGGAGGTACAACACACGGAAAACCCGTAGGTTATTATGCCCTTCCAACGATGGATTATTATACTTTTCCTGTGGCATTCAGAAATATGAATTCAGTAGGTTATTCGGATTTCTTTGCAGGTTTTACACCTGATAAAGTACAAACTGACGACGTTAGCCATGAACTTGGCGACCCCGCAGAACTTTGTTTGAGTACGGCCCTAGCCTATTATAGAACAGGTATTTTAGCGAGTATCCCATCTGCCGCACGTGTAGATGCTAGTTTAGAAAAAGCAAGTGAATCCCTTAATAAAGAACGGTTACATTTATTGATTAAACCACATAAATAGTGATCCAAAATTCTGAATTTTAAATGTTGGTTTCAATGTACTAGCCATTAGTCAATAGTAAAATTCTAAAAATCAGCAAGTTAACTCATCTTCTTAGTACAGAAATAGTAGTAAATGAATCATCCCATTTACTAATTGAGTAAAAATAAAATCATTCACCGTTGCTTCGTAAGCAGTTTTAAATCCGTTCCTCCCTCATTTAAAGGTAAGTAGCTTTACTATTTTCCTGCTAAATGAGGGATTTTTTTGGCTATTTCGTACCTTTGCAAGCATTTTAAGCATATCATAAGTAATGATGCTGAATTATGAATGTCAGATGTTGCATTTAAGATATTAGTTATTAGGTCTTTATACAACTCTGCGTTCCATGTAATTTTGCACGATTACTTAAAAGCAACATTTAATTAACAAAGCAAAACAACGTCTTAACTTCTTGTTTTTCAAAGGTTAACACATTTTTACCAGATTGGCAGAATCAAAATTAACTTATAGCGAATAGTGTTTAGGATAAACAAAACATCTTCGTTAAATCGTTTTTTTGACCATGCTTTTCTATTAAAATAACTAAAAATTATAATCGGATGAAAATTTCACTTAATTGGCTTAAACAATTCATCGAAATAAACGAAGGTCCTGAGCAACTAGATACCATGCTTACGGATACAGGTTTGGAAGTAGAAAGTATCGAACGCCACGACGCTATCCCTGGCGGTTTACAGGGTTTTGTAGTGGGCGAAGTACTTACTTGCGAACGATTTATGGTGAAAGAAAAGCAATTGAGCTTAACTACCGTGGACGTTGGTGCTGAAAAACCTGCTCAGATTGTTTGTGGAGCTGCCAATGTGGATGCTGGTCAAAAAGTCATTGTAGCCACTGTAGGTACTACGCTTTATGACAAAGAAGGAAAACCTTTATTTGAAATCGGTAGCCGTAAAACCTACGGTCATTTATCAGAAGGAATGATTTGTGCAGAAGACGAAATTGGTCTTGGTACATCGCACGACGGTATTTTGATTTTAGATACGGACTTGCCAAACGGTACGCCTGCGGCAAATTATTTCAACCTTGAATCTGATCAATTAATTGAAATTGGACTTACGCCTAACCGTGCCGACGCTGCGTCGCACGTGGGGGTTGCTCGTGATATTAAAGCCGTTACTGGAAGAACATTAACAATGCCTTCGGTAGATGCTTTCAAGGTTGAGAATAACAATTTTCCGATTGAATTAATCGTAGAAGATAGCGTTGCTTGTCCTCGTTTTTGTGGGGTAACAATAGACGGTGTGACGGTTAGCGAATCGCCAGAATGGTTACGCAAAGCCTTAACAACGATTGGACTTCGTTCTATCAACAACATCGTTGATATTACCAATTACATTTGTCATGGCTTGGGTCAACCGATGCACGCTTACGATTGGAGTGCTATCAAAGGGCAAAAAGTAATTGTAAAGACCCTTCCAACAGGAACGAAATTTACGACTTTAGACGAAGTTGAACGTACCTTGGCGGATACTGACCTGATGGTTTGTAATGCCGAAGACCCAATGGGTATTGCAGGTATATTTGGCGGAACTACTTCTGGAATTAAGAATGAAACAACTCGTGTTTATTTAGAGGTAGCTTATTTCGACCCAACCGTAGTAAGAAAAACAGCTCAACGTCATTCTTTGAAAACAGATGCGTCGTTCCGTTTTGAGCGTGGCACAGACCCGAACATGAAGTTGTATGCCTTAAAATATGCAGCTTTATTGATTCAAGAAATTGCGGGCGGTGTGGTTGCTTCGGAAGTTACAGACTTCTATCCGAACCCGATTGCAGATTTCGAAATCCCTGTTTTATACAAGAATATCGACCGTCTAATCGGGAAGCAATTAGGACAAGAATTGGTTAAAAGCATCTTAACGTCTTTAGATATTCAGGTAACGGAAGAAACAGCAGAAGGCTTCTTGGCAATCGTTCCTCCTTACCGTGTGGACGTAACTCGTGAAGCAGACGTTATTGAAGAAATCTTACGTATTTATGGTTTCCAGCAAGTAGAGTTATCGGCTCATTTGGGTACAGAATACCTTTCGCATTTCCCTGCGAAAGACCGTGATAAATTACAATTGAAGTTAACGCAATTGTTAGCCTCAACAGGTTTCCACGAAATCATTACCAACTCTTTAACAAAGCCTGCTTACACAGACTTGATTAAAAATGATGTAAAAGGCGATAACGTTGAGATTCTGAATAAACTTTCAGAAGATTTAGCCGTGATGCGTAGATCAATGGTATTCTCTGGTTTAGAGGTATTGGCGTACAACATCAACCGTCGCCAACGTGATTTGCGTTTATTTGATTTCGGAAAAACCTACCACAAAATCAATGGTAAATACGTTGAAAAACGCCATTTAGCTCTTTTTGTAACAGGAAATACTGAATCAGAAACATGGCAAATGAAATCACAAAAAGTTGGTTTCCATACGCTTGCCAATGCGGTAAATACGGTATTACACCGTTTAGGTTTCAAAGATTTCCAAACAAAACCAATTGAAACGTCTGATACATTTGAGTACGGAATCACGTATAGCATCAACAAAAAAGAATGTGTGTCGTTAGGAATGGTTAAACAAAAATTAACCAAAGCAACGGACATCAAACAGGCTGTTTTCTATGCTGATTTGGATTGGGATTATTTGTTCAAACAATACAAAGAAGAAGTAGCTTTTGTTGAATTACCAAGATTCCCAGAGGTTCGTCGTGACTTATCGTTGGTACTAGATAATGGAGTAAGTTTTGACCAGATTCAGAAAATCGCTCGTCAATACGAGAAAACATTATTACGTCAAATTAACGTATTTGATGTGTATCAGGGCGATAACTTAGGAGCTGGTAAGAAATCATACTCAGTAAGCTTTATCTTGCAAGATTTAGAGCAAACCTTAACAGACAAAGTAATTGACAAAACGATGGAACGTTTGATTGCTGCCTTTGAAAAAGAAGCAGGTGCAGTTATTCGTAAATAGTTAGTACAGACCAAAACTTGTGTCTATATCTTAGCTATCAATCGTTAAAATACTTTTGTACCCTCATTTTTAGTTAAAGTCAGGTGTGACTTTGCCAAAAATGAGGGTATTTTCGTTTCTACGCTAGGAAAAGACCTCATCTTCACTCCTTCACACAGCAACAGATTACTCAGAAGTACTCCCCCCTTATCTTATCAGAAAAAAGTGAACATTATTATTACTCCATTCCTACCTCAATCTGAACCATTCATCCTAAAAATAAATAATTTCAACACAGTACTTTGCATCACATAGTACCTTTCTATATATTTGTATCAAGAATTAATTAAAGCCCCACGGGTACTGAATATATGGATTTTGAAAATGCCAAAGTGCAGATGCGAAAAGGGATTTTGGAGTTTTGCATCTTACACATCATTTCAAGAGGCGAAGTCTATGCCTCCGATATGCTTGAAGAACTAACCGCTGCAAAAATGATGGTCGTTGAAGGAACACTTTACCCCTTGCTGACTCGCCTCAAAAACGCTGGATTGTTAGATTACAAATGGGTAGAATCCTCGTCAGGGCCTCCTCGAAAATATTATATTTTGACCGAAAATGGTACGCAATTTTTGGAACAAATGGAAGAAACTTGGAACGACTTGCAAGGCTCTGTAAGTCAAATTATTTCAGATAGTTTAAAGGCTAATAACTAAGCTCAATCGTTACTAACATCATCATTCAAAACGCTTTCACTCACGTCGGAAGCAACGCCAACCATGCAAAAGACTATTTCTATCAATATCGCAGGCATCGTTTTCTATATCGAAGAAGACGGCTACGACAAACTGAATGCTTACCTCAAGGGTATTCAGCAATACTTCTCTTCGTATGAAGGTTCAAAAGAAATTGTAGAAGACATTGAAGCACGTATTGCCGAAAAATTCTGGGACAAACAGAAAAAAGAAGGAAAACAAGCCATTTCTTTGAATGACGTAAATGAGTTAATTGCTTCTATGGGATCTGTCTCTGACTTTGCAGCCATCGAAGAAGACGAAGATTTAGCTACGTCAGAACCAAAGAGCGAAGCAAAATCGTCTGCTGAAACAGAAGATACAGACCATACCTATAAATATAATTATAAATACGAGTCAAAGGCAGGTAATTATAAATATGAATATAAATACGATTCGGGTGTAAAAAAACTCTACCGTGACGAACGTCGTAAACTCCTAGGAGGTGTTTGTGCAGGACTTGCTCATAATTTCCACATCGACCCTCTTTGGATTCGTTTGGTCGCTTTGACCTTATTTTTAGGACTTAGCCCTATCACAGAATCGGGACTAAGTGGCGTTATTTTCATTATTTATGTAGCTTGCTGGATTGCCTTCCCTGCTAACTTGAGTTTAGAAGAAAATGACCATGTAAAGAAATTTTACCGTAATCCCGACCATAAAGTACTGGGCGGTGTCGTAAGTGGAGTAGCCTCATATACGGGTTGGGATTTAGGTTTACTTCGTTTCTGCTTTGTGTTAGGTATTTTCTTTTTCGGAACAGGAATTATCCTTTATTTAATTCTCTGGTTAATTGCACCAGAAGCAAAAACACTCACCGATAAAATGCAGATGACAGGTGAACCTATCACCCTAGAAAACATTGAATCGAATATTAAACGAGCATTAAATACAGAAGATAAACCTGAAAACAACGTTACTAAATTAGTCTTACTACCTTTTAGAGTACTTTCACAAGTAATCGAAACGATTAGTCCTGCTACAGGATTTCTAGGTAATATCATTCGTTTTTTTGCGGGCGGTCTGATGACATTCATCGCATTTGTGATGGTAGTAGCTCTTTGCATAGCCTTATTTGCAGGCTTAGCAGCCTTAGAAAATTCAGGATTAATTGTCATGGGTGATATTCCGTTGAAAATGTTCACCAAAGACGTAAGTGATTTTTTAATTATTTCAATCTTTTTCCTACTTGTTACCCCATTCATTGCCTTGGGTATTTTGGGAGCAACTATTCTCACGAAACGTCGTTTGATTAATTCAACCGTTTGGCAAAGTATCTTGGGCGTTTTTGTAATTAGCATATTCGCTACCATGACAGCAAGCTTAAAATATGCCGAAAAATTTAGTAAATCAGCAAGCATCGACCGTGTAGAAACATTCAATTTGGGTACGAAAACACCTGTATTTAAAATCAACCATCCGAGTGATGAAGATGATAACGACAACCAAGCATTCAAGCCATTTATCGAATTAGTGGGTTATGAAGGTTCTGAAATTAAATTAGAAGAAAGTTTCAAAGCCAATGGTAGCTCGAAAGTAGAAGCAGAAAATAATGCCAAAACAATTAAGTAT
>JARXAV010000292.1 GCA_029865665.1 Flectobacillus sp.
AAAGCCAATATCAAGACGGGACAATTAGTGTATATCCAACTCAAAAACTAAACGAATGAAACATTGCTTATTTATACTAAGTCTGTTACTCGGGCTTAGAACCATTGCACAGAATCCCCTGGATTCCCTCCGAAATACGACGAAAGATAGCACCGTACTAGCAAGTACAAGTCCGTCTTACCATTTCAATCGACTTGCACTTCCTCCAGCGCTACCATTAGGTAAAGAAAACATCAAAGGAAGCTACCGCATTTCGGTTGCCTTTTTCAAAACGTCGCACATCGTCTTCGATGCTAAAATATTGTATTTTGATATTGGTTCAAAGAATGTGATTGGCGAAAAGGTGGAAAATATCGACAACGTACTCAAGCTGAAAGCTGCCTTTTTAGAACCCTTTGAAACAAATGTAACGGTCATTACTGCTAGTGGTAAATACTACTCCTTTTTGGTGACGCATAGCGAAAATCCAACGAAGTTAAACCTGGTGATGAATCCACTTTTGAACATTGATTGGTCGGGTGATGCTGGGATAAGTGCTGATGGAAAGATTATTTTTAGCGAAACGGGGATTGATGAAGCAGGATTTAAAGCTCTTGCGAACTATGCTCTCAAGCAAAAAAACATTCAGCATATTCGTAGTACCGTAGGTAGCGTGCGAATGGAGGTACAAAACATCTTATCGAAGGACGATAACGTTCTGCTTACCCTCAATATGAAAAATAAGTCTTCCTTGAATTATGAGGTAGAATTATTAAAAGCTTACATCCGTGACAGTGAAACCAATAAGCGAGATTTAGTACAAGAAGTCGAAGTAAAGCCTAAATACGTTTATGTCCTCAGCGAAAGTAAGACTAAAAAGAAGATTGGAGAAGCCAAAGGGGAATATCGCATGGTGCTGCTCTTTAACAAGTTTGCGATTGCCAAGGGCAAAACCTTTGATGTGGATGTGATTGAGAAAAACGGAGGTAGAAACTTCAATCTTAAAATTGATTTTGAAACCTTTTACTATCAAATGAAACAATTATAGCCCATGAAAAAGATATTATTAATGGCTTTGATGGCCTTATGGGCTTTTCAAGGCAATAGCCAAATCCGAACTAAGGGGGCGAACTATTTAGAAGTTATGGGTGGGAAACCTTTACTGTTAGACAATGGATCGTTTAGCACGCAAGCTGGAGAGGGAATTTATGGATTGTCTTACGCAATTGGAAGCATTAAAGGGAATTATCACCGTTTGAATTTCTCCTATCGAAAGGAGTTTGTTAAGTCCCTTAACATGCTCTCTCAGGCTAGTAATTACGAAAACTTTACATTAAAGTACAGCTATGAGAGTACCTTAACGAAAGGGAAAAACCACCTTTCGTATTTGGGACTACTCTACGGTTTGGGTGTAGGCATCGAAAACTTAAACCACAGCTACAACACCAATTTACAAAGCTCAACGGCCTACCCTCTGGCAACTTTAGGGGTAAACTTTGAAAAGTTTTTAGGTACGTCGGTAGCCTTGTTTATTCGAGTAGATGGGGATGCCACCATGATGGCTATTTCTCAGAAGCTCAAAGGAAATGCAGGAATAGGACTAAAAGTAAAACTCTAACAAGATGAAACAAAAGATAAGCATAACCAAGCAGCTCTTTTTTCTGGCCTTTGCGTGCTTGCTTCTAGCAAGTTGTCGTCCAGAAGAAGATGTTACCGTGACTGATACCAGCGTTTTTGATTACAACTTTCAGGTGTTTATTTCGGGTAGAACAAATGATACCTTAGACGTAAATAAATGGTATCGCTATGAGGTATATCTCAAGCCTTTATCGACCAATAAGCTCCTAAGTTATCAAAAGAAAATCGTCTTAACTCCTAGTGTAGGAACAGGAAAGTTAGGCTCGTACCAAATCCTCAACTTACGGGGAGATACCCTAACAGGCATCCAACGTTTTGGGGATATCGTGCAATTATCCAGCGATTCGCTGATTAATAATCGTTTGATTATCAAAGAGAAATTTGATTATCCCAACGTAAAGGGAGCTATTACCCAAACCAATACGGTGCAATGGAATTCCATTAGCAAAGCGGTGAGCAATAGCATTTTTGTGAAGTAATTTATTTTTAAAGTGTGTTTAGGATTTACTTATAAAGCCTGTTTCTTTTAGGGACAGGCTTTTTTGTTTTAACGTTAGCTCAGGAAAATGACCACCGAAAACAAGAGTAAACAAGTTTTAAAGAGAGTAACCCCTTCGTAATCATTAGATTTTAAGTTTTTTTCACTTTTAAGGCTTTCCCTTATTCGTGTTTATTCTTGTTAATTCGTGCGACTTGTTTTCTGAAATGTTCACTGTATTATTGTAGCTCAAACAAACTATTTCAATATGTTTCAGCCAACAGTAACCGTAGTATTTAATAGATTAAATTATAAAAGTAAAAGTGGGTGTTATCCTGTTTACTTACGAATTACGATAGCTCGTAAATCAAAGTACCTTAAAATTCCTCTTTCAGAAAAAATAGAGTCTGTTCATTGGAATGCTAAAGGGTATAAAAATGATAACTATATCAAAAATACCCATCTATTTGCTTTAGGGTTAAACAATCAGATACAAGCATACAAACTTAAGGTAAGAAGTATTATTTATTCGTTTGGGCTTTCTAGACAAATAACCATTGAGGATATTCTTAATAGCCTTGAGAATAAAAACTAGCACCTTTAATTATTTAAACGGTCAAACACACCCCACTAAATCACTCACAACGGATTAAAATAGTCTTTAAACCTTAGCACAGAGTAATGTAAATGTACTCTGGTCGAATTTCCTGTTGTACTACCACAGAAACCTATGTCCTAAAAACAAAAGAGCAGGCTAAAACCTGCTCTTCCAAATATCTTTAAGTCGAACGATAAACCATAAAAGAAACCACCGACGCCGACCGCTAGACTAGCCGTCCGCCATGCCTTCATGGTTTGGCTTGCAGCCACCACGAAACCTTAGCTATTATATTATCTGTTCGTGCCTTTTTAAATGTCGTCATAACCATATTTATGGTCAATTAAATGTTGTGTCGGAGTTAACTCGGTTTTTTGGCCGAATTTATAACCGAATCTATTTGTTTCAGAAATTATATGTAAATTTTTTCTCGCTCTTGAGCAAAGTACATATAACATCTTTTTAGAATTCGCAATACCATTTATTTTATCTGCGAAATGAGGAACATATGTATCTAGCAGCCCAAAACCAATCATTGTGTCATATTCTTCACCTTTTACGCCATGAATTGTTGATACGGTTATGCCATCTCTTTGCTTAAAAACTTTGCGGAAGTTTTCTATATCCCCAATGAATGGGTTTCCTTCTTTTACAAGTCTGGCAATCCTATTTTTTGAACTGGCAAAAAACGAATTATAATGTTCCATAAGGGTTGGAAATAAACTCAAATCAATACTTAGCGTAATACAAATTTTTGTAAAAAATAATTCTAAGTAATCTATTCCATTTTTTTCATCGATTTCTATAGAATTACATAAGCGTAAGAAAGTTCTATTTGTAAGGTCAGGTAGGTTTACTCCCGCCATTTCTAATTCATATAAAATTTCTTTGCTCCATCTTAAACGTCTAACATAAAGAAAGGGGGATGGCTCCGTAAGGATTATTCTAGCAAGTTTAAACCAAAAATTATCAATGTCTCTGGAGAAAGGAGCCATTCCTGGTCCATTAAAGCTATAGTCAGGCAGTTTTACCATTAAACCTCTTGTGATACTACCTAATAACCACCATTGAGGGGCTACAATGCAAATCTCATTAGGAAGTATCAATTTTTCTTCAATATTAAATTTTAGTAGCTTAACAATTTCATCAACTACTTGTTCATTCGAAACACTGTCAGTAAATGAAATAATACTAGGATATTCCTTATCTAAACCCTCTGGAATAATTTCATTCGAAAACGTTTTATAAAATTCAAAATAGTCAATTATCTTACTTGAAGATCTATAATTTTTGGTGAGCCCCATTTTCTTTAGGTTAAAACCAAGTAATGATTCTAATTCTTTCTTTTCCATTGGGTAACCACCTAATGAATCATAAATAGATTGGTTCGGATCGCCTACTATTAATGTTTTTGAAATCCCACTATTTGCATTTAATATTTTTGATATTATATGATATTGTATTTCTTTGGTGTCTTGATATTCATCAATTAAAACAAACGGAAATAGTTTGCATAGAATAGAAGAAATAATCGACTTATTCTTCAATAATTGATAAGAATAAAAGAGGATTTGTTCAAAGTCAATTTGATTGTTTGCTTTTAATATTTCAAAGTAATCGGCAATTATTTTTTTTAAATCAGAGTGTTTACTTTTGTCTAAGCTAGTTAGAGAATATTCGTCGGTTTTTGCCAAAATTCCGCAGTCCCAATAGGTAATTTTTTGTTTGCTATGTGGTCTATAGGGTTTACATAGCTCGGTTAGAATAACTTCTGATTCATGTGAATTGATAACTCTAAATCCATTTTTTAATTCATCAAGGTAAAGATGATATGGTCTTAAAATCCACTCCAAACAAAATGAATGTATTGTCCCTATCCACAATTGAGTTGTATCAACTCCTAGTAGTTCTACTCGTTCTTTAATTTCATCAGCTGCATTGTTGGTGTATGTAATGGCGATGATGAATTCCTTGTTTGAATTCAGCTTTGCCAATTCATAGGCGATTTTATATGTTAAGGTTCTAGTTTTTCCGCTTCCTGGGCATGCGATTAATAAAACACTTTCATTTTCGTGAATCGCATCTTCTTGCTCACTATTGAGCTTGTCTTTATTCCATACAAACATCTATTTAAAGCTTTTTAAAAAGGAAAGTATTTGATCATTTTTATTTGCAGCTAGTATTTCTGTTTTTAAGTCTTTTATTGAAGAAGATTGATTTCTAAACTTAGCAAGTATTTCAAAACATTGCTTATAATCAAGTTTATCATCTTCTTCGAAAGTTTTATTTAGTCTGTATTCGACTATATCTGCAATCAAATTATTGGAATACACCTCTTTTGCAAAGACGATGGATTCAAGAATATATCCAGGAATTTTTGTTTTGTAACTGATATGTTGTCCAAGCAAAATTGCAAACCACCCTTTTCCTTCTTGTTTTGCCATTGTCAATACACGTTTTCCAAATTTTGAAACATCATTCGACTCCAATTCAGTTTTAGCCAGATCTCTTGTATTGTCATCTTTATACACTTTGTCAATAATTTGAACTACTTCCCAATCATTTCCTGCTTGTACAAAATCAACTTCAAATGTATAATCTGCATAGAAAGTTTTTATCCAACCATTTCCTTGCTCAAAAGCATCAAGCTTATTTTTTCTTTCAAACCCTTTATTTTTTGAATTTTCGACTTTGGTTTTATACTTTTTTACTTTATCAGAATCTCTTGCTAAAATTGTTGTATCACATATAGCATCGTCTAAATCTGTAAGAATACTGCACTTTCTTTTTATTCTTTCATTATGGAATAATTGGGCGACATTTTCAAAACCAGTACTTCTTATATTAATTAAACTAATGCCAAGTTCATCTAAACTAACACCTAGTACTTGTTTTACCATTTGAGGTATTAAAATTTCTTCAGCATCTCCTTCAACAAGGATTACTCCTTTTGCAAAAAGTAAATTTGTTCGCACTGCATCTAAATATCTTTGAATTTCATTTATGTTTTCAGGGTCAAGGCCGTTAGAGGGCTGATATACCTCTGCCAAATTTTTGTTTTTTGCCAAAATGTTAATCTTTTCAACATTACTTACTTCAGAGATTTGAGTTGAATGTGTCGAGTAAATGATTTGAGTGTCTCCATAATCAAGTTTATCAAACAGCGTTTTTTGAATGTGATTATGTATATGCGCTTCTGGCTCTTCAATAATTAGAAAGTTGGCAAAAGTGTCTTTTGACTTCCTATACTTGAATTCAAGTAATTTGAGGGTTAAAAATATTAAGTTTGCTCCGCCTAAACTTAACTCATGTATTCCTCCCTCATGATCTTCATCTGGTTCACCAATGAATAATTTTAATGATTGCAAAAGTTTATCAGCATCATCTGGAACACTCGATTTAATTGTTAGCGATGATGGTGAATATGTTTGTCCAACAGCATCTTGAATTGTAGATTTAATATCCTTTCTGATGTTTTTAACATCATCCAAGTCTTCAATATTTTCGTTTAGCTCTTTAACTAAATCTCTAATTGGACTATAGTCTGCTTCCTTGATATCACCACTTTTATTCTTTAAAAGACTCAAAAGTGGGTTAGTTCGATTATTATTGAAATCACTTACTACATCTCTTAGTGCTTGAATAAATGTGAAGGACACCTCATTCGAGATTGAAAGTTGATGAGGTATTTTTATGCCAAATTTTGAAGCATCTATTATTGATGGAAATTTCACAGCACTAAAATCACCAACTAGTTCCTTGTATACTTCAGGGTCATTAAAATTTGCAGTGCTTTTACCAGTAAAAAAAGTTTCGTAATTATCCTTAATTGTTATTGTTTCCAATAATTTTGATAAACCAGCATGATCACCTACTACTAGTTCAGATAGTTTTTGTCTGATATCTGCTTTAGGTCTAAAAAATAAATTGTAAGATGCTTTTTTTACAAAATCCTTCTCTGCAATACCAGCCCCATGAATAAATAAGGACTGTATAGCTTCTGAATCATTGATTTCATCAAACTCAATACTGATTATTATCCAATGTCCTTTCCAGTTATCTTTTCCTAAGCACCTATTGAAATCACTTTCTCCTAGTTTATATGCATATTGTAACGAAGAATCTTCTAATAAAAGTCTAATTGCCCTAAATACATTCGTTTTGCCAGAACCATTTTCACCAATGACAGTATTGATGCCTTTTTGAAATTTGAAACTCGCATTAGTGAAATTTCTATAATTTATGAGGCTTACTTTTGATATGTACATTATAATGTTTTATTGGTTTATTTTCTATAGGTTGTGTATCGGTCTGACATTCGTTTCAGTCGTGTCAAAGTTTAAAAACCTTTAAGG
Organism: Flectobacillus sp.; assembly: GCA_029865665.1. The sequence continues at coordinate 7,049 of JARXAV010000292.1, forward strand.
TCTGCTTTCTTTTTACTGTTGGCTCTTTCTTTTATTCTGTCTTTTATTTTCTGCGTTTCAATTTCAATTTCTTTATTGTGCGTTTCGTCTGATAGTAAAGTAAAAGCAACTACGCTTTGTTCTCCATGTCTATTATACCAACTCATCAGCGTATATTCACAAGTAATATTTGGTTTATCTACTAACCATTTTGTAGTATATGTTTGATCGGTTTTTACAAAGGTTGCTCCATATCCATTTTGAAATGTATGGTCTTTCTTTTTTACATCCATTTCACCATCTCCATATTTTGTTTTCATTAACTCGCTCATTTGTGAATCTGAAATTTGAATGAAATAAAGTAAACCGTTGAAAAATTTAAGTTTAATATCTGTTACAGTTATTTTATCTGTCAAATCATATTTCCCAATTTGAAATTCTCTAACTCTTGGGTCATATTCCCCTTGCGGATATGTTTCATTGGTATCGCAAATAACCTCGTACACGGCTCGTGATTTGTTGTGATAAACTTTCTTAAAAAACTCTTCGCTTGATGTGCTTTTGTTCGCATCGTTTAATTCAGGAATGGCATTAATAGACATCCCAAGTTGAAGTTTACCAAAACCTGTAATTGATTGAGGTAACTGTTTTGTCTTATCGTCTTGTGCCGAAAGGGTTGTTGAATTCAGAAGTAAAATTCCTAAAATTAGAAATGTTAATGTTGTTCTCATTTTTTGTTTTTAATTGTTTGTAATCCTATTGCTCTTTCCTTTTTCTTACTCTGTTCGGTTTTTCAGCTAACCAGTTCGTTACGCTCGATCTTACGCTTGCAGATAACTCCAAAATGTACAAAAGTTTTGTCGTACTTTTTGTATCTTTCATGTCGTACAATACGGCTCTATCTATTGATTAGATTTTCCAAATGTAAAAAATTTAATCATCTTATTACCAATCTTATCACTTATTTATTTCGCTTTACATCAGAAATTTATTAAACGGTCAAATCCCCCCACTAAATCACCCACAACGGATTCAAATAGCCCTTAAACCTTAGTACAGAGTAATGTAAATGTACTCCAGTAGAGTTTCCTGTACTGCCACAAAATCCTATCGTTTGCCCTTGATAGACCGTGGCATGAAGCTGGGTGGCAAAGCCGTTTAGGTGTCCGTAAACGGTTTCAAAACCTAGTAAGTGTTTTATTTTGATGAAGTTACCTAGTCCTGCTTGGTAGCCTAGTTCAATTACTTGTCCGTCTGCAGTGGCGTAAACAGGTTGGTTGTAGCGTGCTGCTATGTCGATGCCGTTATGAAACTTCACTTTTCCCTCAATCGGATGCACTCGATTTCCGTAGCAGGAAGTTAATCGAAGCTTAGAAAGCGGATGATAAATCGGTATTTTAAACTCCAATTGCTGCCGAATCCCTTGCATCGTACTGTCAGGGCTGTATTGCCTAAGTAAATCCACCAATTTGTAGGTACTCATCGACTCTAGTACTTGCTCCATGCCTTGCCCATTTTGTGCATAAATCTTTGTGTTTATCAGGACTAAAAGCACGATTATTTTTATGTTTTGCATATATTGCACGTTTTATATTATTTATATATCCTTTTATATTTATATTTGTCACAAAAATACGAATTCTATGCTAGTTCTCATCAGTGATTTGCTTTCTGGTTTCTTGATTCTCTTTATCACCGTTCTACTTAATGGAGATATGGGAACAAAACAGTTTTTTCCTTTGCCATTAGTCGGCTTGCTCAATCATCGGCAGTTTATCAAAAGTCCTTATATGCTACTCTATTTCTACGTGGTGCTTACGGTGAGCTTTAAGTTTCTAGTCGCCAATACGCTTACTGGATTAATGCTTTACCTAGTATTACTGGGTTTACAATTCTTTGTGTTGGTGTTCATTTTCTACAAAAAATATCATAAGAAGAGCGATTCGTGGCTTTTGTATATGGAGCGAATGACAGATATTTTGAGCCGTTTAAAAACAGCCTTTCGCAAACCTGAGCCTAAAACGCCTAGTAAACAACTCAGCTTATCCGATATTCAGTACCTATTACAGCAACTAATTTTCCCTGGTATTTTCGTGACAACGAACGCTTATGTAGTAACCAATCTTTTCATCTTTTTAAAAATCGTCTAATGCTAATCATGAAAAAGACACTCTTCCTATCCTTTGCAAGTCTTGTGCTGTGCAATGGAATTCAAGCCCAAGCAGCAGTTATTGACCCAAGTAACCTCGCTCAAAACATTTTCCAAGTGATTCAGTCTAAAATTGAATCAAAACTTACAGGTGATGCAAAAGACATTGCCGATTCGCAATTAAAAACAGAAAGTCAAAGTACTGCGGACATTATAGGCATGAACAGCTCGGTTAAAACAGCCTTAAATTTAGAGATGGCTGAATTTAACTATGAAAATTCGCCCTCAGCTCTATACAAAACCTATTACCAAAATTTGGATGTTCGGGGTAAGAATTACAACATTCTCTCGCACTTGCAACGGGTAAAAGCCTACTATCAGAGTAGCATTCTAGCAATTATCAGTCCTGTTCGTAACGATGCTTATATCAAACGGTTCAATGCTCTAGCCGAAGCAGTAAGCACTACCGATTTATTGTATGCTCAATTCACCAATACGGTTGATAATGGCAGTGGTTCAGCGACCAGTTTGGCAGCTACACAAGGAGGATATAATTCGACTGTACAATCAGGTTCGTCCTTAGCTGCTCAGGCGGATACCCGTGCGATTCAAAAGGCTTATGATAAGCAATTCAATCATTTGTCCACGAATTTATCCGACATTGAAAAGGCCAGAGCAGAAGCAAAACAGAAATTGCAAGATGCAGGAGTTTCATTTAGCGATTTTACAGCTATGGGTGGATTTACGGGACCAATCAAGTTAGTATCGGGTCTCTTGGGAAATGATGATGCACAGAAATATGGAGACTTGTATAATAGTTTAACGGCTCAGTCGAATCAAATTCAAGACCAGATGAACGATTTGACGTATGACTTGCAAGGTCAAATATCCAGTGCTGTCGAAAGTGTAACAGGTGGTTTGGGCGGGCTTTTT
>JARXAV010000310.1 GCA_029865665.1 Flectobacillus sp.
TTAAAACTCAAAATTATGGGTGTACGAAAGATTGAAACCCAGCATTCTATGACAAATTTGGTAAAATTCTTTTTTGACGATGGGCTAACACCCATCGCTAAGATATATCGCCCTTTCAGGGCTAAGACAGTACATTTTAGCCCTGAAAGGGCGACATAACTAAGCCTAGGGTGAAGCCCTAGGTCTCGAAATTTAAATTTCCCAAACGTTTCTCAATCCTTCGTACACTACTAACTCAAAATCTTATATTTTCACTTTTCCTTACACCACGTTTAAATACAAATCAATCATGGGTGATTTGTTTACTTTGGAGGTATGATGTGTTTTTTCGATGGCTAATCTTGCCATTAAGTAACTCACCGTTGACTCTGCTCCCTGATTCAAATTGATGTAGGTATCCTCCAGACCATCGTAACACCCACCAGTACAGGGATTATAGACGATTTGATGAAGGTGATTTTTGCCTAAAAACCATTCAAATGCCATGTTCATTTTGGCTAGATAATCTTCTTCTGGAAAAACAGTAGCGAATTTTTCTAGGGCCAAAATCGTGTAAGAAATATCTATTGCTTGCTCTCCTCCTATTACATTAAAATCAGGTTCTTCGTCTTTAAAAGCCCATCCTTTGTTGGAAATAACTTTAATTTGCGTATCGGTGAATATCTTCGACAACAAGAAATCAAATGCTGATTTTGCGATTTCTAAATAAATAAAATCGCTTGTGTTCAACCATGCACACAAAAGGGCTTCGGGGATAATGCTATTCCCGTAGGTTAAATAACTCTCGAACCACTCCCAATCTACTTCGGCTTCGTGCTTAAACATCTGAACTAATCGGTTGGATAATTCAATGAGTAAATCTTGGTTTGCCTCCGAACTTTTGTGCAAGCCAGCATAATACAAGCCTTTGATAATGAAGGCCATCGCTCGTGTTGAACTGATGCGTGTGATGCCTAGTAAAGCGGGATTAAAAACACGTTCAGCCTTTTCAATTAAGTGAGCTGGAAGGATGTCTGCCATCGAAATTAAGAAGCCCAAAGCCCAGATAGCTCTGCCGTTAGAATCTTCTAGGTTTGTTTCAAAATTTTGCTCCGTAAAGACCTGATGATCATTTACATAGTTCAAGAAATATTCTTCTTCTTTTTGATAACAAAACTGGATAAAATTGAGGTAGATTTCAATGTATTCTAAGTCAACTTGACTCTGAGTTAATTCATAATGTTGACACATGGCCACCATTGCACGGGCATTATCGTCGAGCGTAAAGCCTGAATTAATGTCTGGTTGATTGATGATTGAAAACTGAATCATCGCAACGTCGGTTGTCAGGCGATAGAAATGTTCTAGGTTAATCGGTGGAATTTTGAAGTCTAGCGAAAGTCTTCCGTGCATCAACTTTTTGAATAGTTGTGCATGAGCAATAGCCGAATTTTCCCAGGCAGTAGGAGCTATTTTATGAAGTCCTTTCGAGCTAATTTTTGCTCTCAATTGTTCATCTTTCAATAACTTTTTGACCTCAACTGCCAGTTGCTGTGAGTTGAAAAACTCCACAATGATTCCCGCTCCATCTTCTAATACTTCTTGAGCATGAGGAATGGGCGTAGAGACAATGGCACATCCACAACTAATGGCATAAGAGAACGTACCACTCACCGCTTGATTGGGGTCAATTGAGGTAAACAGGTAAATATCAGTTAGTTGTAAAATATCTAATAGGATAGGAAGCGGTAAAAACTCATTGATGAATTTAACATTTTCGGTCAAACCCAAGGTATCAATAATTACCTTTAAGCTATCACGATAAGCCTCTCCTTCTTCTTTCAAGACAGTTGGATGCGTTTTCCCGATAATCAGAAAGAGTACTTCTGGATTTTTTTTGATGATACTAGGCATTGCGTTCAAGGTCATTTCGATGCCCTTTCCAGAACTCAATAGCCCAAAAGTTGACAAAATTCTTCGGTTATTCAATCCATACTTTTCTCTTAAATCCACTTTATCTGCATGAGAAACGAGGTGTGTTCCATGCGGAATAACGGTGATTTTTTTAGCGTCAATATGGTAATTTGTTCGTAGAATATCGGCGGCGGCATGAGTCATAACCACAATAGAATCGCATAGTTCTACCATCTGCATTACTTTAGATTTGAGAACTCGATCTGGATTGGGCAATACCGTATGAAAAACAATGCTAATGGGCTTCATGATGATACTCAAAAGCTGAATAAAATCATCCATTTTATCTTTAAACAAGCCAAATTCGTGCTGAATCATCACGGCTTGCGTTTTGGGGTCTTCGTTGATGCTTTCCGCTAAACGTACAAATGATTTTCGGTGATTGACGTTCAAACAACTTGTCACTTGACTTGAGTAATTGTATGTCTCTTCTTCCGACTCGATTGCACATACTTTTATGGCAAATGTCCCCTTAAATTTATTTTCCAAAGCCGTAATTAGGTCTTGCGAATAGGTGGCAATACCGCATTCTCTAGGAGGAAATGACGTTATAAATAAAATTTCTGGAATAGATTCTTGAGCAAGAGGATTACTGATGCGTCGCCCAATACTGCTATTTTGCAGTGCGGTGTCAAACATACGACGACTAGGGTAATGGGTTGTGAAGTTGCTCATTTGAAGGTTCTTTTAAATTGTTTAACAATTCCTGTAGTAATTCCGACAAGCACACAGAAGCGAGTGCAATGCGTTCGTCAGCAGCTCCATAGTAAATATACAGGGTGTCTTTGACGGTAATAGCTCCTGTTGGAAAACAGACGTTATTTACTTCCCCCTTCAATTCCCAAGGTTCTTCTGGGTAGAATAATGGATAGGGCAAGCGTGCGAGTTCTTTTTGTGGATTTTCTAAATCTAGTAAGGCTGCACAGGCAGAATAAACATAGCCTTCAACGGTGTCATGAACCCCATGATAGATTAAAAGCCAGCCGTGTTCTGTTTCTATTGGAGGGCAACCACCGCCTATATAATTGACTTCAAAGTCCATTTTGGGAGAAAGTACAATGTTCTCCTCGAAATGATAAAAATAATTTAGCCAAAATTCATTCGTAAGTTCTGCCAATTCATTGATACAGACGATTTGAATATCGGGCTTAATACGGTGTAAAAAATGTAATTTTCCTTGAATTCTTCTCGGAAAAAAAATCACATTCTTATCCCAAATGAACATGGTTTTTCCTTTCTTTTCAGGAATTCCCCCGTTGTCATTATACCGACGATATTTCTCATTCAAAGCATTCTTCGACCCTGCTAAACGGCTAAATTCCTTATAAATAAGTTGTGGGACAATCACTCCTTGCCGTTCCCAAATCAGTAAATCCTTTGAGGTAGATAATACTCCTAGGGCATTTACTCCGTCATAAGCCGTATAAGTCAGGTAATATAAATCGTCAATTTTAACGATTCTTGGATCTTCAACGCCGTGCATTTCATAGTCCAATTGTGGAAACAATGCAGGGGTATCGAAACGTTCTACAACCGACTGTGCATCATCCAACGTGCAGTAGCCTATGCTGGAGTAATTACCCTTGCTAACTGCTCTGTAAAAAAGGTGAATACAGTCGCCTACTTTGATCACAGCAGGGTTTAAAACCCCTTCATTTTCAAAACCAAGACTCGTTTTGGTAAGAATAACGCCTTCTTTGATAACCTTTACCATACTGATAGGTGCTTTTTTAGCGATAATTTATGCTTCGTGACTTTTGGCATCTCGTTTAGTGGCCTTATCGGCTCGCTTTTCTTTGAGACTTTTTACAGGTGCTTTTTTACCTGATTTTTCAGAGGACTCTTTTTCTTTTGACATGAGGCAATGGATTTAAAACTTATTTTTTGAACGTAAGCAAGGGCAATCTCGCTCCAAACACAAAGTGATTCGTCACACTTGGTTCAAATAGTCGATTTAACAAGGACTGTTCGTGTATTTCTAAGGCTAACACATCGGGTTTTGAATCGCTGAGGTAACTTTCTAAAGCTCCAATAAGGTCGTCGTCGTTCCGATCAATGTTGTGAATATAGACCTCACGACTTTGGAAGTTTTCTTTCATGCTATTGACCGTCGCTCTGATTTGTCGATGCGAATCCATATCTAAAAATTCATTGATGTGAATGACCTGACAATAGGATCCAAGCGGTTCTACAACGTCCAATACTTTTTGAACAGCGAAGACTTCATCTTCCTCAAAATCAGTAAAATATACCACTTTGTCTGGACAATTAATCTCACAATCGGAAGGAATAATCCAAACGGGACAATCGGCGTTTTTCATCACACTTTGAGCATTCGTACCCAGCCATCTGTCTAGGATATTGCTTGCCCCTTTTGTTCCCATCACAATCATGTCGGCATGAATGGAATTGGCTACTTCCACAATTTTAGCGGGAGCTTCGCCATATTCAATTTTTTCCGAAACACTATCGGGAGCCAGTTCAGCATTGTGTATCAATGCCTTTACAAACTGTCCTAATTGAACATCGCCACTTTTTTTACTAATATCTTCAAAATTAAGGATGTCATAAGGAACTTGAAATTCCGTTGTTATCGGGATAGCGTAAGTATGCAACACGACAATATTTGCATCTAATCGTTTGGCAAGCATTCCTGCATAACGAGCAGCGTGTGTTGAATTATCACTAAAATCAGTCGGAAAAAGAATTGTTTTTTTCATAATTGAAAATTATTAATTGTTCATTATCAAGGTATAAAGGTGCTTAGAATAGCTAAAAATTGTGTTACACAATTTGGATTTTGACTTACAGGATTCACACATTTTAGAAAATTTCATTCGCTAGTTTCGTATCTAAATGATACACATCGTTTCTGAAATTAAGCAGTCCCTTGTCATCTACCCATGCGGTAAAATAGACAATATACACGGGAACGGTAGGTGTTATACGAATACCTGTTTGTTGGTCAGTCTCAAGCGTTTCATCAATTCGTTCGTTACTCCACGATTTATTCGTTTTTGCTAAATAATAGGCAAGCCATATTGGATTTTCGACCCTGATACAGCCGTGACTAAAAGCCCTAGAGGTTTCTCCAAATAAACTTTTTGAGGGAGTATCGTGCAAATAGATATGGTAATTATTGGGAAACATAAATTTCATTTTCCCCAAGGCATTGCTTTTCCCTGGCTTTTGACGAATATCAAACGGAACATTCCCTTTGTAGGCTGCCCAATTGATAGTGGTTGGGTCTATCACTTTTGACCCTGAATAAACCTCCATGTGATTATTCGCCAAATAATGCGGATTCTTTTTGATTCTTGGGAGCATTTCATTTCTTACAATGCTCGTAGGTACACCCCAATAGGGATTGAGAATAACCTGCGATAAATTTCCTCTGAAAATACTCGTTTGTCTGGCGGATTTTCCGACTACCACATTGGTAGCCCAAATCGGCTGTCCATCGTCGAAAACGTGTAATTTGAAAGCAGGAATATTGACTAGGATATACTTTTTTTCTAATTCAACAGGAATCCATCGTAGGCGTTCCATATTGACCATCATTTGTTGAATTCGCTGTTCAATTGGTTTATTCAATTCCAACAATGTTTCTCGATTCATTTTCCCTGTTTCTTTTTTACCCATCCGATGTTGAAAGGCTGTTAAGGCTTGGGAAAGCGATTCCGTAAAAATGACGGTTTTGTCATCTAGTGCCAAATCACCTGATAACACCAAGTAGCGTTTAAGCTGAATAAACGACGAATCTTTAGCGTGTATCTTAACCGTCTTTTTACTTTCCACTATTATCGGAAAGCCTCCTTGTTTTTGGATAGTGCGGTACTTTTTTAGCTGTATTCTTAAACGGATATAATATTGATTGACAGGCTCTTGTAGGTTTTTGCATAGTTCAGACGAAACTAAGGTATCCAGAAGGGCTTGATAGTTTTTCTTTTTCCGAGGAATAAACCATTCCAAATCGGT
>JARXAV010000316.1 GCA_029865665.1 Flectobacillus sp.
GTCCCTCTCATTTTACAATCTAAGGCTACCCCAAGAGCCACCGAAGGAAGGTGTCCTAATGACCCAGAATGAAATTCAATACCAGGGATTTTTGTATTTGGATGCCAATAAATATGATCGTTTGTGTTAAGGTGATTTTTCAAGCGGTCTGCTTCTAAAATGCCTAATTCCACAAATGTTCCATACAAGGCTGGCACATCATGCCCTTTCGATAGAAATAAATAATCACGGTTGGGATCGTCTAAATTTTGAGCATTCAGATTTAAAAATTCTGAATAAAGGTAAACGATAATATCGGCTGCCGATAGCGATGCTCCTACAAAACACCCCCCATCGGTGGACATACGAATGATATGCTCACGGACATTTAGAGCTGTACTTTGTAATGCTTTAATTTTTACTTCGTTCATTACGCTATGAAAGTGTTGGATGTTGAGAGGACGTTTAAAAAGTATAGAGTTTAATGTTTAAAGCATTTTGACTTTTACTATTTAGTAATAATAAAACATCTGCATTTAGCTTTAATCCGAGCAATGGTCGCTCATAAACTTTTGACTTTTCACCCACCCCTATTATTTTACTACGGTCATAGAGGCATCAACCGTTTTGAGTTCATCTAAATGATGACGATACCAGTTGACACCTGCATAACGCTTATTTATATCGTAAATAGCTGGTTCTCGGTCTAATAAGGCTAAAATATCTTCAAGAGTGAAGTTAGGTTTGATAGGATATAACTCCTCAAAAATCCGCTTAATAAATTGGTAGTCTTCATGATAATCAATAGTAAAACGATGTGACATTGAATAATTTAACCCTGTTTCCCATTCGACGTTACCGACACGAAATTTGTTGGGATTCTCCCATATATACGGAGTTGTATGTTCTAATTCTAACGGCTTTGTTGCTTCTTCCCAAGCTCTTGTCAGACACTCCATCGACATGATTTCTACGTCGTTTCCATCTGGATAAGTAGCTGGATGTAGGTTACTTACGTAATCAAAAGCCCCTTCATTTTCGATATAATAATCAAGTACTTTATCAATTACTTTAGGGTCGATTAATGGGCAATCTGACGGTATTTTCAAGATAATATCCGCTTCGGTTAGGGCTGCAACCTGCCAATGCCGATCTAATAAATCATTCAAACTACCACGATAGCAATCCCATCCCTTTTCTTTACAGAGCCTTTCGATACTGTCATCTTCTGCGTTCGTGGAAGTAGCAATAACGATACTAACTATACGCTTTACTTGTTGTAGGCGTTCAACCATACGATAAAGTAGGGTTTCTCCTAGTATGGGCAATAATGTTTTTCCGGGTAAACGACTAGAGCCTACTCTGGCTTGCACGACTAGCGTTATCTGTTTTTCAAATTTCTTATACAACGACAAAGCTGTTTGGGTTTTGAACATTTAGGATATAATTGGGAGCAAAATCTTCTTTTTTGCCCTGATATTCTACAAAGTCTTTACAAATTTGAGCAATGTTTTTTGCCGAAGTTCCGCCATTCTGTATAGGAGCTAAACTGTGTAACTCATCTACATCAAAATAAGAATGCACTTTTTTCCCTAATGCAATTCCCACATATACTACGGTTGAAAATTGGGTAATCAACTCATCACAATTGGCAATCATTTCGTTGATATTACCAGAAGTATAGATTAGGGTATTTTCGGGAGCATGTTCTTTAATTTCAGCAATCGCTCTATCCACAATTTCGTTTGGATGCAATTTAAAAATCAACTGACGACCTGCTGCTATCTCAACACATTTCTTAATAAAAGCAGGACGGTCATCTTGTCTAAAACATTCACGAATATCAGAGGTAGCAACTAACACATAATTTTTGTCTGTTAAGGCATTATCCAAAAAGCGTTGACAGTTATCGAAATTAGGCATTCCCGTTACAAAAATTCTGTCTGAGTCTGTCCCCAATTCGCTGAAAAAACGCTTATACCCTTCTGATGCCGCACAATAAACATCACAAATATTAGATGAGCCATTTAAAGAAGTACCCACTGCCAAATAAGGAGGTAAGTGTAACTTTTTAACAAGCTTACTCATAAAGGTCAATTCATCAATCATTCCTTCTTGCACCCAAAGCGTTTTGGTTTGCAACATACGATCGGGAATAATCAAATCAGAACAATAGACAACTAAGTCGTAACGATTCTTTTTTGCCTTATAATCCATTTGCAAATTATGTTCTCGACAATACTTTTCAGAATTCTCTTTGAACTGTCCAGCCAATACGGTTCTATCTACTAAAGACGTATAATCAATCGCCATATTAATAAAAGGAGAATCCGCAAAAATCTGACTAAACCAACAATCATACTCAGACAATTGCTGAGCAATTTGGTGCATTTGGGATGTCTGGTTGATAGATCCCGTTATGAATAATATTTTTTTACGCATCGCACTTCAGAGCTTTGTTGATGTTGTAAATGTACTAATTCAATGTTAGGAAAATATTATGTGATGGTTATCTATTTACACTTTAACAATTTGATAACAAATGAGTTAATATGTCGTAACAATGGGTTAATATTACTAAAAGTCAGTTTCGTGTTCTTTGCTAATATAAGTATTTACCAGAAAATTATTCTTTGTAGAAAATAGGAAACTCCTAATTTTTGTATATTTATATCGTTATCTAATATTAGACATAATTCGATAAAACAATACAGGTAACTTCACTAGATATGAGACATATAACTGTTTATACAACTGACAATGAATATAGCCATTTCTTAGAATTGGTAAAAAATCTGCACTATGTCAAAAAAATAGAACTTGACAATGAACCATCAAAAGAAGAAATAGTAGAAAACATAAAAGAAGGTTTCAAGGAAATGAAATTAATTAAACAAGGTAAATTAAAAACAACTTCATTAAACGACTTCTTGAATGAGCTTTAATATTGAACTGACTGACAACTTCAAAAAAGAGACAAAGAAATCGAAGACCTTCTGAAAGATTTCCTAGATTAAATCTTGTCAAAAAATACCTAAAAATCAAACTTCATTCTAAAACGAATTGCTAAGTTATTGGCCACATTGGGGTTATCCAGATAAGTTAAACGATGAACCAAATCTACTCGTAAAACTTTAAAAATATTTTCTATCCCAAAGCTAGTTTCCATATAAGGTTTCGTTTCTAAGGAATAAGTGATTGCTTCCCCTTTCTCATTACGAGGTAACTCCATCAAACCATTAGCTAAAGTAGGTATATTCTCATCAGACAATTTTCCGTATAAGCCTTTAAAAGTCACTACCTCTCTCAGCTTTAACTTTCTCAATAAAGGAATTTTATTAAAGATGAATCCGTTAAAATGATGGTCGATAAACACCGCTGCATACTGGTCGCTCACAAACTCTAAGAAGTTCATCAAATTGTATGATTCTGGCTGAAAGGCATACGTTTGATTGGCTCGGTGGATAGTCAATAAAGGAAAAGGTAATTTCCCGAAGGTCTTCCCTCCTTCTATCGTAACGTCCATATAACCAATCGGGGGAATATACATCCGCTTGTTAGCGATGCCTAAAAAGCGATGAAAGTTATATTGCCCTCCCCAAACGTCCTTTAAGCCTAAGGTATAACGCAACTGAACGATGGGGTATTTATTCACAATCGGAATACGATAGGTTTTTCCTTGATAAAATTGTTCATTCGGAGCATAGCGTATGCCAAAGGTGAGTTCAGAGGTCGTAAGATTACTTAGATTCTCATTGGTTAAGGTCTTAAACTGTAATGACCCTGTGGGTGTTTGCTGGGTATTTTTAACATTAATATTAATTCCCCAACCCGTTTTAGATTCTCTCAAATAATCGACCATCCAGACCTTATTGTAGGTCATTTTATCATTTACTCCTCGTTTAAATGACAATAAGAAATTATCTTCTTGAACAAACTGTAATTCTTGTCCAGGAATCTTTATATCGTTCTGATACGAAAGGCGTATATGATGAATCGGGTAGGTGTAAACATTATGGTCAGTTAATGAAAAAGTAGCCGAACCAAAGTATTTAAAACGTTCGTCTCGAAAGCCATACGCCCCGTAGCCCTCTAAGGCAAAACGGTCACTCAAAACGGGGGTACTTCTTCCTCCTAAACGCAAGCGAAGTCCTTCAATGGTATTGAAACTATAAAAGGTATTCACAGGCCCTATTTCAAAACCACCAATCGGTTTATAGCCTTCTAATAAAAAGGTGGCCGTATTCATGAATTTCTGAAAAATTGGCACTTTACGAACACTATCCACCATGGAATAGATCCCTACTTCTTTTAGGTTTAGCTCCTCATGGCGAGCTTTGTTCCAATAAGTATCATCACGGAGTGCAGCCTCTTTCAGTACATCATTTTTGATACCGTCAAATCGGGTATCAGGAATAGATTGGTTCAGTAGATAATCCTTATATGAAACGCTTCGTTGCCCGAAGAGTCCCATCCCATTTTCTTTTTTTAGTAAATTAAATTCAATCGCCAAATCATCTTTCGTAAGCATAAGTCCTTCTTTTCCGACAAAATCAAACTCTTGCATGATTTTTAAATCCGTTACGAAATTGACATTAATATCTTTTGAAAAACCCATTTCTACTTTCCGAATCGCATAGCTAGAATCTAGGGCTACCAACATTGTCCCTTGAAATAACTGGTCGTTGGAATTTCGAGGCGAGAAACCTAGATTAACACATTTTGTCCCTCTAAATTGGGTTGTATCAATAATGACATAGCGGTAGAATTGAGGTGAAACAGGAGCTGCTGGCCCCAAAAACTGCGAAGCCAACAAGAGAATATTGTTATCATACACATTTACGTCCTGATAAAGAGCTTCTAAATACAACTTAATCCCGTTGTTATCGACATAGCCTCCCAAACCTGTCATCCGTTCGGCAGTGGTAATTTCCTTTTTACTTTCAGGGTTTTTACGAAAATACACATCCGAAATCGTTTCCTTTAAGTACATAGGCAAACTCACCTTCCCTGTTACTTTAGAGGTATCCAGATGATTGAAAACAAAATCAAACTTTTTTAGCGAACGCTTATTTCTAAATTTTTCAGAAATGTTACTCAAATCAAATTCAAGCTTTTCGTATTTATTGTAAGAATAAAACAGCAAGGCTTCAGGACGATTTTTGTCCTTGTGTTCAATTACTTTTCGAATTAAGGTTACCGCTGGATTGTCTTTATTTCGATAGCGTTCTCGTTTACCTGTCACCGTTACTTCTTGTAGCGAAGTTGATTGTGCCTTCAATCGAAAATTTTGGGTAGTTACTTTCCCCGCAACAGATTCTATCTTGCGAGTTTCGGGTAGATAACCTACAAAAGATACTTTTAGTGTAATGGAAGGTTCGCTTGTTTCGAGGTAAAAATTCCCATTCATATCCGTTTGTACTCCCTGCTTCGTACCTAGAATTATGACATTGGCAAAGGCGATACTCTCATTAGTTTTTACGTCAACTACCTTTCCTTTAATTTTAGTGAGTTGCTGAGAAAACGATACGAAGGATGTTAGTAAGAAGGTAATGATTCCGGCAAATATGATAGATTTACTCAAGGTAATAAAATGTTTAACTAAGTAGCTAAACCAGCAGGTCGCACTTAGGTTAGGTTGTTTATATCAAAAACGCAAGGTCTTCAACGTCATTCATCTACCAAGTTTTAGTGATGATAAATCTCTAAAAAAAGCAGATTTAACAGGATATATGCCTGCCGCAATTTTCCTTGCGATGATGTAACAACAAATTTGAGTGCTATATCTCGCTAAATAGGTTACGAGTTGGTTAAATTATTATTAATCAAAAATTAACAAAAGAGAAGATTTATACTCAATTCCAAATACAAAAAATACTCAATTTTATCGTTCAAAAATAGTTTTTTTAGGCATTTCAAAGAGATTATTGCACAATAAAAAGCATTTAACGTATATCCTACTCATAGTATGGGTAATGGTCTATTTTTTGGCACCTTTTTTGAATCTATAAAGTAGGTGATTTTACGGTCTTCATTCATTGATTAAGTAGAATCTCCTTATTATTTTGATAACAAATTGATAATACCCATTTACCAACCAATCAAAGTATTTTTGTATAATATTTCCTAACTAATCTAAAATAACACTCTTATTAATTCCATGAAAATCACTAAAATAAACGTAGAAGACGTGCAAAAAGCACTGCTAGTATTCTTTTCTCTTTTAGTCATTGTTTGGTTTACCAGATAAGACAACATTCATCTAATCACTTAATCACTATACCAAATAAAAAAAGCTAGGAAAATCATCTCCTAGCTTTTTTATTTATACGACCTGTTAGTAACTTAAACGACTACATCACCGTATAAATCGAACTCTTCTGCTGCATTGATTTTAACGTTTGCAAAGTCTCCTAAACGGACATATTGCGTAGCAGGAACCAATACTTCATTGTCAACTTCGGGTGAATCGAATTGTGTTCTTCCGATAAAATAGCCGCCCTCTTTTCTGTCAAAAAGTACTTTATGCGTTTGACCTATTTTTGTCTGATTCAATTCTAGCGAGATACCTTGTTGTAATGCCATAATATCATCAGCACGTTCTTGTTTTACTTCCGCAGGCACATCATCTTCCATCGAGAACGAGTGCGTATCGTCTTCATGTGAGTAAGTAAATACACCCAAACGATCAAAACGCATTTTTTCTACAAACTGATACGTTTCCTCAAAATCTGCCTCTGTTTCTCCTGGATGTCCTGCAATAAGCGTTGTACGTAACGCAATTTCAGGAACACGGTCACGGATTGATTTAATTAGATCTTCCGTTTTTTCACGAGTAATTCCACGACGCATTGACTTCAACATCGCAGTTGAACCACTTTGTAAAGGCATATCTAAATACTTACAAATGTTTTCACGTGCGGCCATTACATCCAACACATCCATCGGGAAACCCGCTGGATAAGCGTATTGTAAACGAATCCAGTCTAAGCCTTCTACATCCGATAGGCGTTCTAATAACTCAGAAAGGTTTCTTTTTTTATAAATATCAAGTCCATAATACGTTAAATCCTGAGCAATTAGGATTAACTCTTTTGTTCCACGTCTTACAAGAGACTTGGCTTCGATTAACAAATCGTCCATTGAACGAGAAACGTGTCCGCCACGCATCAACGGAATAGCACAAAATGAGCAAGGACGATCACATCCTTCTGCAATTTTCAAGTAACCATAGTGAGCGGGAGTCGTCAATAAACGCTCTCCAATAAGCTCGT
Source organism: Flectobacillus sp. (assembly GCA_029865665.1). The sequence continues at coordinate 7,254 of JARXAV010000316.1, forward strand.
GCTTATAGTCAGCCTTTAAGGTTTTTAACAAACGAGGTAATTCGTTTGTACCAAAGAAGGCATCCACCGAAGGAATTTCTGCTTCTAAATCATCCTTATAACGGTGCGACAAACAGCCTGTAACGTATAATTTATCAATTACACCTGCCTCTTTTGCATCTACATAACGAAGAATGGTATCAATGGATTCCTGTTTTGCATTATCAATGAAACCACACGTATTAACGATCACAATATTTGCATCATCCTTACTTGATTCGTGCGTTACATCAATACTGTTTCCTTTCAACTGGGTATAAATCATTTCAGAATCTACCAAGTTTTTACTACATCCAAGAGTTACGATGTTTACTTTATTTTTGCCTAATGTTTTGGTTTTCATGCTTTAGCCTATGTCTCACGACAAGGTAGTTTTATTGAGTTTACAAAAATACAACAAAAAAAGCGTAGTCAATTGACTACGCTTAATAGAGTATCTATTTTTTAGATTTTGTATGCTTTTTACC
>JARXAV010000323.1 GCA_029865665.1 Flectobacillus sp.
CCTTTTTGGTATGTTTGTATGTGGCACAACTAGTAGGTTGGTGGCTCAAGATACCACACAACATAGGTTGTTGGGAGTGAGGCCTGTTATTTCCATTGAAAATGTGGAGTTTGGTAAACAGGCTTTAGCAGGAAAAGTGGGTGTAGAACTCCAATTTAAGCCTACTTCTAAGGTGAATATTAATTTCAATCTAAATGGATTTTTGAGTCAGAAAACCAAGGCGGAAAGTTTAGGTGCATCTCCAAGTGCAAGCACTATTTTGGCGGGTTATCAGGATGCTTTCGGGAATTATACTAAAATTATACCGACTAGTAGTACAGGAGGTTATCCAACACCTTTAATTCAGTTTAAAGGTGCAACAGCATCCTTGGATGCGGGTATTCCGTTCAAATTGAAAGATAGTTCTTCTGCTACTATTGAGCCTTTCTTAGGCATTGAAGGAAAATTGTTCAATCGATCAACCATTTTTGGAGAAGGTTCGCAATATACATTTACAGAACAATATAAATTTTTATCGCCAACCTTAGGGGCTAAATTGAACTATACAACTAAGTCGAAGGTGAAGTTGACGTTTAGAGTTTCGGCCGCCTATCCTGTGATAGCCAAAGTAAAAACGGATGAGAAGAATCTTACTGCTCCCAATACGGAGGTAAATTTAACTAAACAACTTTCTCCTTCTGTTGAGGTAGGTGCTAAAGTAAAAAAAATGACTATTCGTTTCCGATATGAACGAGTGAATATAGGGCAGTCAGATACTTTACAAGGAGTTAGTCAGCCCGCTCCAAAAGTAAATATTACAGGTATTACAATAGGGTATGATTTTTAGAAAAGGCAAGTGATATAAAAGGCATCAAGTTTAGAAAGGGACATAGACACAACGTCTTACTTATCAGTAAAATAAGATAAGTATGTTTTGTAAACCTTATCAAAACAAAAACCGACTAAGAGATGGTCGGTTTTTGTTTTGAGAAAAGGAATGATTTGACTGTACTGTCGTCATTTTCATTCTTTACTCACAGAAATGTTATATTGATTATAGGTACATTAACGAATAATATTCTGATAATTATATTGATTTGATCGTAGAGCGTAGGCAATCAAAAACTGACTCATTAAGGTCAAACGATACTTTTCAATCTCGGCTGAATCAACAAAAACCTTATTGAGTAAATCCCACTTTCTTTTATTATCCCCTTCTACCTGTTGGCTTACTTGCTGAATCGTTGATAAAGCGTCCGCTTTACAAACAGATGTAGGGTCAATCATACCAATTAAGCTTAGTCCTTCTTCAAATTGACGGTTGGCAATTTTGGCTTTGGCATTCAATAACAATTGATTACAAGTTTGATTTTGGTATGCATGAAAGACTTCTATCGTTTTATTTTGTACCTGCTGATAACACTCAACTTCAGAAGGAATACTAAGCAACAGTCCTAGAGCTTCCTGCGTTTGATTCATCTTTGTCAGTTGATCTGCTTGCTGGATAATTATGGAGCAACGTTCTTTGTAATAGGCTAATGCTTTTTCTTTTACTTTGTCCACAAAATTGCTAGTGTTAGTATCGTCAAAATTGGCATTAGAAATTAAATTGCTTAGAGCTAATTCTTTTGTTCTACCACTACCCTTTAGTTTCTTAGTTAAAGTCGCAAATATGACTTTATTATCTAGTTGTTTGATATATATACTCATCTCGGCACTGATGACTGTGATATTTTGTAATCCAGGATTGATTGTTTGTTCATCATAAATCTTAATAATTGGATACAGTACCAAATTATTCTGTATGTTTAAGGACGAAATCCCTTTTTGAGTAAGGACATCTACAAATTTATCTTGTAGTCGTTGTAGTTGAATGTCGTTGAGTTCTCCTGATGCTTCGTTGGGCATTACTACGGCAATAGTCAGCGTGTTTGTGAAATTTAGACTTTGTGCTATCGTTGTAGCATGGGTTGCCAATAAAAGTAACAGGTAATAAGTCGAGTATGTCAGTTGTTTAATCATCTTAATCGTTAAGGTTTTTGTTATTTTACAAAAGCTTTTAATGTTATCCCTTTTTCAATACGATCTTGGATATCTAGTCCACCATCTAAGACTTCGCAGATAGCGAAATTTTCATCTTCGACTTTAATGACTTCAGCTCTTCCTATTTCTTTCTTTCTAATAAGTTCTTTTCCATCCACGTTTGTCTTTACAAATTCAATGATACCCACTTCTTTTCGGATGGCTAATCCAATATCAGTACCTCCTGCAATTAGGATTTTCCTTGCCCCTTTTTTCTTGTGAATTTCTTGAATTTCAACTACAGTAACCATTACTGGAAATACTCGCTTTATCCAGTTTTTTACACCACAAGCCAAATTACTCATTGCATAACGGAGTGCTTCGTCTGTGGAGTTTCCTGTGCCTCCTACATCGCATGAACCAGCCATCGCTTGTCTAAAAAAACCACCTTCTACTGGTGCATTTGATTGACCTCTTCCAAAGGTCTCAGCTTGTAAGACTTGGCTGGTTTCAACGTCAATTAATTTAATAGAGGTTAAAACAGATGCTGTATAGACGTATTTTTTTAGCTCAACGGAGTAAGCACTACTTGTTGCTACACTTATTAGTTGTCCTGTCACAATATATTTTGCCCCTAAAGTACGCCCTTGTTCAATTACTTTGCTATCAAGAAAATCTTCTGTTTTTTGCAATTCTTGTTCTGCTTTTATTGTCTGGAGCTTTGTTCTGTCAACGACTGTAAAACGTCCTGCCTTGACAAATTCATTAGCAATAATTTCATTAACTTGCTCAACGTAATTTCGCTCTTTATAAGAAGGATATGAAAAGTAAGTGATACCAACTGTGATTTTTTCTTTCTGAGCGAAGGAAATAGAGCTTATGAAGCAGAGTAATAAAAATGAATATTTCATAATGATAAATAATTATTTAAAAGTAATAAAGATGGTATTTCCCTTGATTAAACGTTCAACTTTGAGTTTTCGGTCAGGTTTTTGTGTTGGAAATAAAGCATTACAAAATCTGAAAATATCCAAGGAATATCGAGTTGTTGTCAGAGTCCGTCCCTGTGAATCTAGTCTAGGAACACGAATTACATCAAAGATTGTTTTTAAGTCTGTGACACCTTGGATGTGGTAGTTTTTCGTGTTATCAGCAATCCATGCTTCTAGGGCATCCGACAAGGGTAATCCTTCTTTCCCAACTTCTGTACTCATTTTCAGATTAGCATCAGCAGAAAGGTTGAATTCTAAAGAAAGGTACCTGCCATTTTCGATAATGTCAGTAAATTTCTCTTGCATGATATTCAGAAAGTCTTCTATGACAGAATCCGTTGCACGAGCTACTAGACGACCTACATCTTGTGTATAAAACTTTCCAGAAAACCCAACTTTATTTGATAGAGACGAGGATGTAGAAGACTCATAGGCATTTAAAATTACCTTTATATCATTGCCATTAGACGACTCTGTATAGTTAAATTCTACCTCTACACAAATATCTGCCCCTGAGGACTGAATAATTTGTGTTTTTAAATCTGTTTGAGTTTCGCTATTTAATACTTCATTAGTTGTTAAGTTCCTAACTTTTGAAAGAAAGTCAATTGTCGAGTATCCTCTCTTGTCAAAAGCTTCCTTAACTTTTGCCATGACAATACGATTGTTAACATCATCTTCTACAAGCTGTCTAATATTTTGTCCTTCCTTAAAAAAAGGAAAAACCATAATCGTTGGTTTAACGGTTACTTTCTTTTCCTGTGTGGGAGATTCCGTTATTATTGGTTTTGTGGAATCAGTACCAGTTACATCGTTATTTTTTTTCTGAGAAAAAGTAGTAAACGAAATGAAAGCAAGAAGAAATAAGTAGGTATTTTTAGTCATAATTTTGTTAGTTGAAATGGTCGGAGTTATTAAGAATTAATATCCAAATTTACGAATAACATCATGTTGTTCCATGTAACGGCGTAGGGCATTATAATTGACTACGATGTGGTAGTTTAAGGCTCGTCCTCCTTCTGATGTCCGTTGTTTTAAGTATTCTAATCGTTCCACCCGAGTAACAAATTGCGTATATTCTCTATTATTGAAGAATTGCTTAATAGATGGGTGTCCTTGCATAGTAGCCTTATTCTCAATCATAGGAGTACGATAGGATTGAATGGAAGAAGAAGGTAATCCAACATAAAGAATGGCTTCAAAGGCTTTAATTTGGGCATCTTGTTCCATTTCGCTAAGATTGCTTCCTAAACCAGTACTATGGATTTTTACAATGCCAGTATTTTCTTCTGATATAAGTGCTACTTGATTGGTAGCTGGTTGACGCACTACACAAGAAACTGCTAAGATTCCAAGTAAGGCAAGAGTGATTGTTTTTTTTAACATATTTTTTCCATTTATAAAGGTGTTACCCAAATAGCAGTATATTCTACTTGGGTAATTGAATCTATTTTAAAGTAATGATTTTAGTTTTTAAGTTTTGCTTCAGCATTCTTTTTCCCATTAATAGCTTCTTGAAAATCGGGTCTGATTTTTAGGGCATCTTCGTAATTTTCGAGTGCTTCTTTATATTTTCCAAGACCAAAATAACTGTCTCCCTTGTTTGAAAGCGATTTATAATGGAGATTAGTCCTCTTTTTCACTGCAATCGTTAAGTCTTCTAATGCACTTGAAAATTGTAGTAATTTATTTTTAGCATTACCTCGATTTTTATAATATACCCCATCTTTTGGATCTAGTTCAATAGCTTTATCAAAATCAGGAATAGCTTCTTTAAATTTCCCTGCATTACTTAATGCCCAGCCCCGACCATTATAATATTCTGCAATAGGACTTATCTTTATGATTTGAGTATAAGTCTGTGCTGCTAATTCAAATTTTTCCATGTTATTGTACATATCACAAATCATAGAATAGGCAAATATTTTTTGAGGTTCTAATTCCGTTATTTTTCGGTAATATATAATTGATTGTTCATATTGGTGCATCATCCAATAGGTAAACGCTTTTCCATTATAGCCTTTTATTGAGTTGGGAATCAGCTCAATAACTCTATTAAAGTCCGCTATTGCATTGTCAAATTGTCTGAGGTTAAGTACGTAAATATTACCTCTGGTTGTTAGCACTTCCGAATCATTTGCATCAAGTACTAGTGCTTTGGTTAGATATTTTATAGCATCGTCATATTTCTTGTTTTTTTCGAGAATCTTTGCATTAGCTACGTAGCCTTCCTTTGACTCATCTGAATTTAAGATATTAGTACTACGTGATTCTACGGAAGGAGATCCTTGACCTGTCACCTCTCTTTCAGCAGCTTCTCGCATAGCTTTGTCCCTTAACGCATTTTGTCGAATTAGTTCTTCCTCTTCTTGAAATGTACTGATTTTAGGGGGAGACGCATTACTTATATCTCTTACAAAGTGGCAAGATTTAACAAATGATTTGGCTATTTGACCCTTCATTCTTACGAAAGTAGCTTTTAGAATTTCTCCATCCGATTTATCATAATCATTGGTAATTAATCCATCGCTACAACGAATGGCATTGTCAAAATCTTCCAGCCAATAGTAAATCGTAGCCATATTGTACCAGGAAGCATATCTTAACTTACGTTCAGGCTTTTCACTATTAGTATATTTGGCAATAACATTCTCAAAATACAAAAGGATTGGTGTAACTTTAGCTTTATTCAAAGGTATAGTTACAGTCATCTCCTCGATTGCTAACTTTGTTTCTTCGCAAGCTTTTCTAAAGGATTCATTTTCGGGATGCTTAGGAGAGTCTGTTATCCATAAAATGTCAGTAACACTTTGAGCTGTAAAACCAATTTCAGTATTTAGTCTCGTTTGAAATACTGAAAAATTGTCAGAGAGGTACTTGCCTAAGAGTTGCTTTTTTATTGAAACAGCATTTTCACCCCAATATTTTTCCAATGCAGCAGCTGTACTAAAATTTGATGATTCGTATGTTTGAGGGGTTGTTCCATCTGTAATTGTTCCATCTTTGAGAATTTTTCCATTAAAATCAGTGATGGTAAACATAATAGGGATGAAGTATTTGAAACTAAGTTTGTAGGAAACAGTGATACTCTCTTTACCATCTTTATCTTTAGTAGTGCTTTCTTTTTTTTCTGTAACAGCTTTTCCCATATCGTAGCCGTCAATCTGAACTTTAATAGTAAAGTGACCGCCATTTGCCACTCGCTTAAAGCCATTTATTTGAAAATAAAGAGATTCTAAGTCACTTTCATTATTTGAATATCCTGCGTCCACTAAGTTGATACCGTTGGCAATGAATTTAGTGGAAAAGGTGGTGTATTCTAATGGGACTGGCGTATTCGGAATCTGAAGAAAAGTTGCTTTTGCTCCATAACGATCTAAATCTATTTTTTGTGAAAAAACTAGTAATGAAGATAGAGTAAGGACAAAAGATAGTAGAATTTTTTTCATGTTGTTACTAATAGTTAGATTTAATATTTTCCCCAAATGCTATTCTCTTTTTAGCATTTGAGGAAGATTGCTGTTATCTATGGTCATGTATTAGGTGAATAAGCGGTATAAAATTACTCGTTACTTCGAAATCTCCAACATTGCTTTCAATGCCTTTAAGGCAGGAATGCGAGTTTCTTCGGGTACTTGAATTTCTGGTAATTCATAGAACATCGCATTGTATAGCTTTTCCATGGTGTTCATTTTCATGTAAGGACATTCAGAACAAGCACAGGTGTTTTTCTCGTTGGCAGGAGCAGGAATCAATTTCTTGTGCGGAACAGATTCTTTCATTTTATGCAAAATTCCCGCTTCTGTTGCCACAATAAATTCTTGACAATCCGATGATTTTACGAAATTTAATAGTGCCGTCGTAGAACCTACAAAATCAGCTTGTGAAAGAATGATTTCTTTACATTCTGGGTGAGCAATCAATAAAGCATTTGGATTCTCCTCTCTGGCTTTTTTCAATTTCTCTAATGAAATATCAATGTGAACCATGCAAGAACCATCCCAAAGGATTAACTCTCTACCCGTTTTGTTGGCTACATAACGCCCTAAGTTGGCATCAGGAGCAAAGATGATTTGCTTGTCTGCTGGAATCGACTCAACTACTTTCACGGCATTTGAAGACGTACAAATGATGTCGGTCATTGCCTTAATATCTGCTGTACAGTTGATATAACTTACCACAACGGCATCAGGGTGTTGTGCTTTGAAGGCGGCAAATTCCTCTTTCGGAGCAGCGTCAGCTAAAGAGCAACCTGCATTGAAATCTGGAAGAACCACTTTTTTATTTGGGTTCAAAATCTTAGCGGTTTCGCCCATGAAGTGTACGCCACAGAACACAATCATGTCGGCATCTGTCTTTTCAGCAGCCTGAGCTAAAGCAAGGCTATCACCCAAGAAATCAGCAATGTCTTGAATTTCAGCATCTACGTAATAGTGTGCCAAAATAACAGCATTCTTCTCTTTTTTTAGTTTTAGGATTTCGTTTTTCAAATCATCGCCCTTGAAAGGTACAGAACGACTTACGTATCCCACTCGGTTTACTTCTTCGATTAAGTTCATTGTTTTATTTTGAGATCAATTGCTGTACAGCACGTTCAAATTTATTCATTTCTAACCAGATTTCTTTCTCGACAACCATGCCATTCGGTTTTATCAGGTAAGCCATATTAGGGGCTTGTCCAAAATAGTT
>JARXAV010000026.1 GCA_029865665.1 Flectobacillus sp.
CCCCACAACATAAAACAAACCAAAGCATCCATATATTTCATCATATCAACAATTTATACTTATTTAGTAAATGAAATTAGGCGAACTTCACACCCTTTGGCGTTGAGTTCCTCCTGATAACGGTTATACTATTAACGAATAACGTCCCAAAACACTCCATGCTACATGATTGATTTACTTTTATTGATGGCTTCTATTGCTTGTTTATCTGTTGGTTTGGCGGGGGCAGTGTTGCCTTTGCCTGGGCCTCCCATCAGTTTGATAGGGCTTTTCGTACTGAATGCGTCTAAATATGCCGATTTTGACCGAACTACGCTCATTGTCTTCACCGTTTTTACCGTTGCCCTAAGTGTCTTTGATTATTACGCACCGATTTGGGGAGCAAAGAAGTTTGGAGGTACAAAATATGGGACTTGGGGTTCTACGATTGGACTAGTACTAGGCTTTTTCTTTACCCCAATTGGTATGCTTGTAGGGGCATTTTTAGGAGCATTTGTAGGAGAACTCATCGGAAAAGCAGGAACAAACCAAGCGTTTATGTCTGCCATCGGTTCTATGATTGGCTTGCTTACGGGCATGATTGGGAAAGTCATTTTGTGCGTAGCCATGATTATTTGGGCAGGAACAGCCGTAGTGGAGTATTTCTTTATGATGAATACGTAACACTGACTTTCGGATTTGTAATCCGAAAGTCAGTGAAAAGAGATTTGCAATCTCCCGTTCTTTCTGATTTTCAACCTGAAAGCCAATGGAAAAGAGATTTTAAATCTCCCTTTCGACAAACATAATTGAATATCTGATAATCAATGTATTGGATGCTTGAATTTTTTATTAATTTATTTGTATATAGAGCTGGTATTTCCTAATTTTGCATTCCCATTTTCAACTGGATGCCCATTTAGAAGGAAAATAAGGAAAAAATCATTGAGAATCAGACGTGTTCCGTCGTCTGATATGAATTTGATGCAACATTAAAACTTTAGAAAAAAGTGGATACTTTAAGTTACAAAACCATCTCAGCTAACAAAGCTACCACAGATAAGGGATGGATTATCGTAGATGCAGAGAACCAAGTTGTTGGACGTTTGACATCTGAGATTGCGAAAATTTTACGTGGAAAGCACAAACCAAGCTTTACTCCACATGTTGATTGCGGTGACAACGTTATCGTAATTAATGCAGACAAAGTCCGTTTCACTGGAAAGAAACTAACGGATAAAGTTTATACTCGTCACACGGGATACCCAGGTGGACAGCGTTTCGCTACTCCGAAAGAGGTTTTAGCTAAAAACCCAAGAGGAATTGTTGAATCAGCCGTTAAAGGTATGCTTCCTAAAAACCGTTTAGGACGTAAATTGTTCACTAACTTGTACGTTTACGCAGGTTCAGAGCATCCTCACACAGCACAACAACCAAAAGAAATCAAATTCTAATAATCGTTATCATTATTGGCTATTAGTGATGGAAAATTAGTATACTACTTCGGTTTTATTACTAATTAATAACAACTAACTAATAACTGACAAGATAACTTCTCTATAAAACAATGGCAGAAGTAACAAATACATTAGGAAGAAGAAAAACGGCTGTTGCTCGCATTTACTTGACACCAGGAACTGGTGCAATTCTTGTAAACGGTCGTGACTATAAAGAATATTTCCCATCGGAGATTTTACAAATCATCGTTAACCAACCATTTGCTTTAACAAAAACAGAAGGTTCTTATGATGTTAAAGTAAACTTAGACGGTGGTGGTGTTAAAGGACAAGCAGAAGCGCTTCGTTTAGCTATCTCTCGTGCTTTACAAGTAATTGATCCAGAACGTCGTCCAGCATTGAAGAAAGAAGGATTCCTTACACGTGACCCTCGTATGGTAGAACGTAAGAAACCAGGTCGTCGTAAAGCTCGTCGTAAGTTCCAGTTCTCAAAACGTTAATATGCGTTTGGTTCAAAACTCGGTTGTTGTATTATTACAATGTGCTTAGTTTTGGCAGTAGAACAATCTTTTTTGGCAAGGCTTGCAGTGACCGGTGCCTTGTCAATACTTTTCACATTTATTTACACAATTTTTTGGTTAAAAGAAGAAAGCCTACGGGTATTTCTTGCTGATAACTGCTACGAAAATGGCACAATTAGAATACAAAGAATTATTAGATGCTGGTGTTCACTTCGGACACATGACACGTAAGTGGGATCCGAGAATGGCACCATACATCTTCATGGAGAAGAATGGTATCCACATTCTTGACTTGAACAAAACGTTAGGCTGTTTAGATGAAGCGTGTAACGCAATCAAAGGTATCGTTCGTTCTGGTCGTAAAGTGATGTTTGTTGCAACAAAAAAACAAGCTCAAGAAATCGTTACGGAAGAAGCTCGTCGCTTGAAAATGCCTTACGTTACTGACCGTTGGTTAGGTGGTATGTTAACAAACTTTGCTACTGTACGTAAGTCAATCAAGAAAATGTCAACAATCGAAAAGATGTTGAAAGACGAAGTTACAGTGAAGGCATTAGCAAAACGTGAGCGTTTGATGATGACTCGTGATAAAGACAAAATGGAAAGAGTATTAGGTGGTATCACTGATCTTACTCGTCTTCCTGCTGCTTTATTCGTAGTTGACGTAAAACGTGAACACATCGCTGTAGCTGAAGCAACTCGTTTGGGTATTCCAGTATTCGCAATGTGCGATACGAACTCTAACCCAGATTTAGTTGAGTTCCCAATCCCTTCTAATGATGACGCATACAAATCAATCGCTTTGATTACTTTAGCTATCGGTAAAGCAATCGAAGAAGGTTTGATGGAACGCAAGCAAGATAAAGACGATGCTCGTGTTGCGGAAGAAGAAGAAGCGAAACGTTTAGTTGACCAAGAAGCTGCTATCGAAGCTGCTAAAGTGGCTGCTAAATACGAGAAAGAAGCAGAGCAAGAATAGTTGACATTGGGCCGTTTTTTAGTGATGTAATGTTACTAATAAACAGATTGTCAATAAAATAATTGTTAAGAATAGAATAGCCCATAGTTTTCTGTGGGCTATTCTGTTAGTTTAGTGTATTGAAGTTTTTTGCTAAAAAAAACAGTACATTAAAACGAGTTAAATCAGAAATCTTAAAATCAAAAAAATATAAAACGATGGCTATTTCAGCAGCAGACGTTAATAAATTAAGACAAATGACCGGTGCGGGCATGATGGATTGTAAGAAAGCCCTTACTGAAACTAGTGGTGACTTTGAAGCCGCTGTCGATTTTCTTCGTAAAGCAGGTCAGAAAGTGGCTGCTAAACGTGCAGACAACGAAACTAACGAAGGTATTGTATTCATCGCTATCAGCGAAGATGCTACAAACGGTAAATTAGTTGCTTTAGCTTGTGAAACTGAACCAGTTTCTAAAGTGGCAGATTTTACAAACTTAGGAGAGGCGTTATTAGCAGCAGCAGTTGCTACAAATGCAGCTACTAAAGAAGACTTGTTAGCTGCTTCTTTCGCAGACGGACGTACTGCTGGTGAGCATATCATCGAATTGACTGGTAAAATTGGTGAGAAAATCAACATCGCTGGTTACGAAAACGTAACTTCTGAGAAAGTTGTTTCTTACATCCACTCAAACAAAAAAATCGGTGTTTTAGTAGCATTCGACAACACTTCTGGTGCTGATGTATTAGAAGTTGGTAAAGATATCGCTATGCAAATCACTGCAATGAAACCAGTTGCTTTAGATAAAGACGGTGTTGATTCAGCTACAATCGAGCGTGAAATCGAGGTTGGTAGAGAGCAAGCACGTGCTGAAGGTAAACCAGAAGCAATGTTGGATAAAATCGCAGCAGGTAGATTAGAGAAATTCTACAAAGAATCTACGTTGTTGAACCAACAATTTGTAAAAGATGGTTCTATCAATATCAAACAATTGTTAGAGCAAACTCAAAAAGGATTAACTATCGCTACATTCAAACGTGTTGCTTTAGCATAATTGTTTTTCGATTACATATCAGAAAAGTCCTATTAATTTTATTAGTAGGACTTTTTTTTGGGGCTTACTCGAAAATAAATGTTGACATTGGTTAGAATAATCTGTTTATTAGTGGCGTTTTCATGTTTCTCATTAAGTGTTAGATAAGCTAACCATTTGATTATGAAATAATTTTTGTTATTTTGTTGATTCAATACTTGACTATTATTGATAGCAACCAAGTATCCATATTACTACATATTGAGATGAATCTTAAAAAAATGGTTGATGAAGAGCTAGTACGGCTATTCATCGAAACACAAAAGAACGTTTATTTTGAGCAATTGTACGACCGATACTCTGATAAAGTATATCGTAAGTGTTTGTCCTTTGTAAAGGATGATGCCAAAGCGGAGGATTTCACCCATGATATTTTTATGAAGTTGGTACTCAATTTAGGTAGCTATAAAGAAACGGCTCGTTTTTCAACATGGCTGTATTCTATCACCTATAATTATTGTATCGATCAGACTCGTGTGGCCAAGAAATACTCTGAAACAGCCTTGGATGATAACTATGATGCTGCTGACGATGACAATGATGCAGAGATGGCAGAAATGGAAGCCCAACGGCTGAACAAAGCCCTAAAGCAAATTCTTCCAGAAGATAAAAGCATTTTGATGATGAAATATCAGGATGATTTAAGTATCAAAGAAATTGCCGAATCACTCGATATTTCTGAAAGTGCTGTAAAAATGCGGTTACTGAGAGCAAAAGATAAATTACGTAAGGTCTATTTGGAAGGTGTTCTTATTTGGGGCGTTTTGATTACCAAATTGCTTAGTCTGTTGTTTCTTAAACAAGATTAATATTATAATCTTATCCGTATTAAGTACGTAGAATTATTTATTTGCTAATATTTCTGTACTAAAATGATGGATTAACCTATTAATTTTGAGTACCTCCTGATAACAGATATACTATTAACTAATAACGTCTTGTTACTTAATGCTAATTAATCACTAATCTACAGTTCGATGTCTGAAAACCCATTCAAAATAGTAGAGTCTGATGCTCAAGTACCAGAAGAATTAAAGAAAGCGTTGGTTTCAGAGATTGATACCATACGTAATGCTTCTACACTAATAGAACTATTTGTCGGTAATTTTATCAATACGTTCACAAAGTCACTATCTAGTGACTCCGTTGATGACAATAGTACTAATTCTAACGCATAGTTTATAAATTTGTACTCTATTTTATGGAGTTTGTTGTCAAGCAAAACTTTAAAAGACTAATCAAATGTTTAATATTCAAGATATTCTATTAACAACTTTTCAGAAATTAATCACGCAGTTACA
>JARXAV010000038.1 GCA_029865665.1 Flectobacillus sp.
GAAAAATCACCTTAACACAAACGATCATATTTATTGGCATCCAAATACAAAAATCCCTGGTATTGAATTTCATTCTGGGTCATTAGGACACCTTCCTTCGGTGGCTCTTGGGGTAGCCTTAGATTGTAAAATGAGAGGGACTGATAACCGTATTGTTTGTATTTTGGGCGATGGAGAATTAAACGAAGGTTCTGTCTGGGAATCACTTTTAGTAGCCAATGCACACCAATTAGATAACTTGATTTTTGTGGTTGACCGTAATCAGTTTCAAGCCAACATGGCAACCGAAGACTTGATTCCTTTAGAACCATTAACAGACAAATTTGCCTCTTTTGGTTGGGAAGTGATTCGTATTGACGGACATAATTTCTTGGATTTAGAAGAAGCTTTTGCTGATTTACCAAGAAAAGCAAACAAACCAACTGTGATTATTGCTGATACCTTACGAGGGAAAGGCTTACCAAGCATTCAAGCTCGTGCCGACCGCTGGTTCTGTAATTTCTCCGAAACCGAAGTGAACCAACTCTTAGAAGAACTTCACGGAAATGCCTCCGCAATCATCGAATCTGAAGTATTAGTAGTTAGATAATTGTTGTATGTGCTATGATGTAACCTGTGTTAAGGTATTGATTATTAACTAATAAATGTTGGTCAATATGCGAATCACTCAATCACCATTCACTCAATCACAAATAGACAATGTACGAAGAATTATTAAAAAATACGGCTCTTGCCGACGAACGTTTTGTCGTTATGACGGCAGAAAATAGAGCATTAGTACGCAATCTTCCACAAGTTTTAGGGAAAAGGTTTGTCGATACAGGCATCACCGAACAAACAATGGTGGGAGCAGCCGCAGGTTTAGCCTTGCGAGGAAGAATCCCTGTGATTCATGCTTTGGCATCTTTCTTAACGATGCGTGCCTTTGAATTTGTGAGAACAGATGTAGGTATTGCCAATTTACCTGTAAAATTAAGCAGTTTTATCCCAGGTTTTTTATCAGATGGTAACGGGCCAACGCACCAAGCCATTGAGGACATTAGCATCATGCGTGGGATTCCGAATATGCAAGTATTTGCCCCTGCCGATGAACAAGAATTAGTGGCGATGTTACCCCTTATTTGGGCATCTCCTTCGCCTGCTTATGTACGAATCAACACTCGTCCAGCGGTTTATCAACACAGTCCAGTGGTTGAAATTGGTAAAGCCGAAATCGTAGCAAAAGGAACAGACGTAACGATTTTAGTCTATGGTTTTATGTTTGAACAAGCGATGATTGCAGCGGAAATCTTACGTCAAGAAGGCAAATCAGTAGGCTTAATCAATATGCGTTCGTTGAAGCCAGTGGACGAACAAGCGATTTTAGAAGCGGCAACTACGTCAGACTTATTGGTAACGGTAGAAGACCATTTCCTAACAGGAGGTTTGTACAGTATTTTGGCAGAAACCCTCTTAAAACACCGCACCACAGCCGATGTATTACCGATTGCCTTGGAAGAACGCTGGTTTAAACCCGCTCGTTTGAATGCCGTGCTAGAATACGAAGGATTTACAGGAAAACAAATCGCTGAACGTATTTTAGGTTATGCTACACAGGCGGAACAACCTGCGATTTTAATGACTGAATTTGCTGAATAGTGTTTAATTGAGTTTAGGAGTTGAACGTTTAAAAGTATAAAATGTGCGTGAGTTGAAGGTCTATGAATTGTAGATAAAGCACGTTTAAGGCTTTTACTTAGACTTTCTACTTTAGACTCTTAAACGTTAAACTCTTACACAACCCAAAAATAAGAACCATGCCAAACGGAATAAAATTTAACGACAACTATCCGACGATTGTTATTTCGGATATTCTTTATGAACGTGCTTTAGCGGTTCAAAAACCTGTTACACAAACACTTGCCAAAGGCCCAGGTCAATTTACCAAAGGCATCGCTCCAAAATATTTAGCAAAAGGAAAAGGTTCGCACGTGTGGGATGTGGACGGAAACGAATACATCGACTACAACGCTGCTATTGGCCCCATCTCTTTGGGTTATGCGTACCCAGCAGTGGACGAAGCCATTAAGGAACAATTAGAAGACGGCATTTCGTTTTCGTTGATGCACCCTCTAGAAGTCGAAGTTTCTGAATTAATTCAAGAAGTGATTCCGAATGCGGAGGCAGTAAAAATTGCGAAAACGGGTGCAGACGTATGTTCGGCAGCGATTCGTATTTCTCGTGCTTTTACGGGTCGTGATAAAATCTTTTGTTGTGGATACCACGGTTGGCATGACTGGTATATCGGGATTACAAGTCGTAATGCAGGAGTACCAGAGTCAACACAAAACATGACTTATACCTTTGAATACAACGACATTGAGGCAATCAAAGCGGCCTTAGACGAAGATGTAGCGGCAGTCATTTTAGAACCTTTCATTTTCGAAGCACCTAAAGCTGGCTTCTTACAGGAACTAGCAGAAGCGTGTCGTGAAAACGGTACACTCTTGATTTTTGATGAAATGTGGACTGGCTTCCGCATTGCAGTAGGGGGAGCTCAAGAATACTTTGATGTAAAAGCAGATTTAGCAGTATTCTCAAAAGCTTGTGCCAACGGGATGCCTATTGCTTTCTTAACGGGTCGTGCTGACGTGATGGAACTCTTTAATTCAGAGGTCTTTAGTTATACAACTTTTGGAGGAGAAGCTCTTTCATTGGCCGCTTGCAAAGCTACTATCGAAGAATTGAGAGCCAAAAATGTTCCTCAGTATTTAGACGAAAAAGGAGCTTTGTTGAAAAATGGATATAATGATTTAGCCAAAGAATTAGGCTTAGAAAATTATACCAAATGTATTGGTTATAACTGCCGCTCGATGGTTACTTTTACTCCAGAAGCAGGAAATGGCTTAGAGTTAAAAACCTTGATGCAACAAGAAATGATTAAGCGTGGCATTTTATGGGCAGGTTTCCATAATATGTGCTTTAGTCACTCAGACGAAGACATTACTTATACCTTGTCGGCCTATCGTGATGTGTTGCCAATCATCAAAAAGGCAATCGAAAGTCAAGATATTAAATCGTTTATCAAAGGCGAAATTTTAGAAGCTGTTTTCAGAAAAACAAGCAATTATAACATCAAGCCTGCTTTAGCAAAGGCGTAATTTCATCTCTCGGAAACCTCCATAAAGCTATAAGGTTTCAAAAACCTTATAGCTTTAGTTGGGGTAGAACAACCTCATTAGTAAAAGCAAACAACATGAATTTTTCTCTTGAAGGAAAAACCGCTATTGTCACAGGAGCATCTGGACTCATCGGACAAAAACACTGTGAAGCTCTTGCAGCGGCTGGTGCGAATGTCGTGGTAGCCGATATTTTAGAATTGCAATCAAAAAATGTTGCCAATGCCTTGGGTGAAAAACATTTAGGACTCAAACTAGATGTAACCAGTCAGGCTTCTTTAGACCGTGCCAAAGAACTCATTTTAGAAAAATACGGTCGAATCGATATTCTTGTAAATAATGCGGCAATCAACGATATGTTTGAAAATCCAGAATTGGCAAAAGACCTTTCTGCTTTTGAAAACTATCCTTTAGAAGCCTTCCGTAAGTCAATCGAAGTAAATGTGTTGGGGATGTTTCTTTGCTCGCAAGTATTCGGTAAAGTCATGGCAGAGCAAGGAAGTGGTAGCATTATCAACGTAGCCTCTACCTACGGAATGGTTGGGCCCGATCAATCCATTTATCGTGACGAAGCTGGCAATCAGACGTTTTTTAAATCCCCTTCTTACCCCACTACCAAAGGAGCAGTTATCAACTTTACTCGTTATTTGGCAGCCTATTGGGGGCATAAAGGAGTACGAGTAAATACGCTTTCACCTGGGGGCGTTGAAAATGCTCAAAACGAATTTTTTGTCAAAAACTACGCCGCAAAAACCTTGTTGGGAAGAATGGCAGAAGCGACCGATTATCAAGGAGCAGTGGTCTTTTTAGCTTCCGAAGCATCGTCTTACATGACAGGAGCGAACCTTGTCGTGGACGGAGGTTGGACAGCCATCTAATTTTTTGACTACCTAATAACATCAGTATGACTTTAACGGAAAAAGCACTAAAAATAAAACTCTTATTAACCGATTGCGATGGCGTATTGACCGATGCAGGGGTGTATTACGGAGAAAATGGCGAAGTACTCAAAAAATTCAACATTCGTGACGGCATGGGCGTTGAGCGTCTTCGCAAGTTAGCAAACGTTGAAACGGGAATCATTACAGGAGAATTATCGCCATCTGTAAAAAAACGAGCTGAAAAGCTTAATATCACCGAATTGCATTTGGGGATTAAAGACAAGCCAGCCGTATTAAGACAAATCCTAGCAGACAGAAATCTCCAAGCAGATGAAATTGCTTATATCGGTGACGATGTAAACGATGTAGAAATCATGCAAATGGTTGGACTAAGAGCTTGCCCAGCCAATGCCGTAAGAGAAACCAAAGCTGTAGCCGATTATATCTGCGAAGCAAAAGGAGGCGAAGGCTGTGTCCGTGAATTTGCCGAATTGATAATTACTTCCAAACTATCATAAAACATTCATGCCTTGACCCCAAGGCATCTTATCGCTAACAATTTAAGCGTCCCCGTGGGGGTCAGGGGGCTTCTTTATACCATGAAAAACGTTCAATTAAACACAGGAAGAATCATTGGTGAAGGACAGCCTTCATACATCATTGCCGAAATCGGTATCAACCACAACGGTTCTATCGACATCGCTAAGAAATTAATCGACGAAGCAGTAGCTGCTAAAGCGGATGCCGTGAAGTTTCAAAAACGTACTCCTGAGTTGTGCGTACCTTTAGACCAATGGGAAATCCAACGTGATACGCCTTGGGGCCGTATGTCGTATATCGACTACAAACGTAAAACGGAATTTGGTGCAGTAGAGTATTCCATCATCGACCAATATTGCAAAGAAAGAGGCATCGACTGGTTCGTTTCTCCTTGGGATGTTGACTCAGTTGATTTTATGGAGCAATTCGATACGCCTATCTACAAATTGGCATCGGCTTCGTTAACCGATTTAGAATTAATTGAAAAAATTCTAAAAACAGGTCGTCCTTTGATGATTTCTACGGGTATGTCCACTCAAAATGAAATCGTAAATACGGTTAAATTCATCAACGAATTTGATGCAAATTACCCATTAATGATTGCTCACTCAACGTCGGCATATCCGTGTCCATTAGAGCAATTAAACTTAAAAATGATTACGACTCTGAAAGGTATGTTCCCTGGAACACCAATCGGGTATTCTGGTCATGAAACAGGTTTGTCAACAACGGTTGCTGCTGTAGTAATTGGTGCTACTTTCGTAGAACGTCACTTTACATTAGACCGTGCTATGTGGGGTTCTGACCACGCTGCTTCAGTCGAACCACAAGGTTTAGCTCGTTTAGTACGTGATATTCATGACGTAGAATTAGCTTCTGGTGACGGTGTTAAAAAAGTATATGACGCTGAAATCGGTCAAATGAAGAAATTAAGAAAACACATTTCTGCTGAGTATAGCGTTTAATTAATGAGTAATGGTTAATGCGTAATGATGAATCTGTATTGTATTCATCATTACGCATTCATCATTACGCATTAGTAGTGTACGAAGGATTGAAAAAGTATCTATCGTCTTTAGTAATTTGTAAAAAATATGTTTCTTTGAGGTACTGGATTTTAAGCATTACTCAATGGACAACCAAATCATTCATCCGCAACAAGTATCGGTTTCTGAA
>JARXAV010000050.1 GCA_029865665.1 Flectobacillus sp.
AGAGCTGCAATGATGAAATATTTCCAAAGCGATACGCCAAAATGTTGATCTTTAAAGGTCTTTACAAAATTGGCATCGTCGATTTTATCAAATATTTCAATGTTTTTATTTCCTGCAAAAATCGCTTTTAATTCATCTACCGAATAGAAGTCCATCATGGATTCTGTATTGTCGTAATTGAAGGCAATCACTCGCTCTACCTTTCCATTGTGAACCAACTCGTAATAGCCTGACTCAATGGCTTGGTTTTCGTTCAATTGGTTTGCTTTAGGCAATTCAATCGTCAACTGTTTTCCATTGAGATTCTGAATGGGGGTCAATTCTAATTTGCCTCTGCGTAAGCGAAATGCCGATTGTTTATTCGCTTCTTCTACCGTATTATCTACCTCTACGGTGAAGGTATTTTCTCCGAAGGAATAAGCAGTTGGTCCTTGGTGAACACTCAAGGCTGCTACTTTGTACATGACAGGAACGAAGAGGGCATTTCTCGCAAAATCACCGTAAGTACTTTCAAGCGGAGAACCTAATAAATAAACTTTGCCTTGTCCTGAGTTAGAAACACTCAAGAAGGATTGGTTATTTCGGAAGGATAATAGTTTATCACCCACTACCTGCCATGTTAAAGTTGCTGCTTGATTAGGCATCAACATCATGTCCTTTTGGGTACTGTTATCAAAAAAATCCGAGAAAAAAAGGCTACTTTTAGCTGGTTCTGCCAAAGGTGACAAATCGGCCGCAGTGACGTTTCTTGAGGTTATTCCTCTGATGGCAAAGCTACTTAAAAAGGCATTGTAGCTACCTAGATTAGGGCTGGTATTTGGTACAACAAAAAGGCTTCCTCCCGAACGTACAAAGTCTTGAAGGGCGGTCTTGATACTGCCCTCTATATTGGCAACTCCTTCTAGTACAATGAGGTTGTTGGTTTTGAATTGTCCTACATCTACATTGCTTGCCGAGAAACTACGGTAATTAAATACACTGTCGTTGTCAAATACCTGCTGAATATAGTTGTTGCTGACTTGTCCTTTGAGATGAAGTACCTTAATGGTTGGTGCAGCATTCAGCACAAAATAATAGTCGTTGTCGAACGTAATTGGGGTGTCATCAAAAGAAATTCTACCTTTTTTAAATCCTTTGCCATGAATCGTGAAGGTAAAAGTGGCAGTACTGCTTCCTTTCGCTGGAATACTGGCAATGCTGGAAGAAACCTGCGTTTCGTCAATGAATAATTTTACCTGTAAATTCTCAACGCTTTTTTCACCTGTATTGCTAAGTTTTACCGATAAGGTGTTTGTTTGCATTTCCCGTACAAAAGGAATTGTTAACCAAACCGAGTCCACCAAGACATTCTGGAAAGCTTTGGCTTGAACAGGAATAATAAATAAATGCGAAGAGGAGTCTAAGGTTAATTTAGACAAATTCCCTGCGGTTGATTTTTGAAAATCTGAAAACCATAAATACTGATTGCCTCCAGTGCTGTGTTTGGATGCCAAACTTGATTGACGCTTTAAAATATTTTCAAAACTTCTTGGCGTATGGGTAAAATCAATGGTAGTTGTACGGTCTTTGATTTTTTGAGGATTAGCAATGGCGTGTTCGTCCGACGAGAAATCGTTGGTTAGCAGTTGCATCCTAGAGCCTTGCGGAAATACGGTTAAGAGTTCTTCCACTTTTGCAATGGCTTTATCGAGGTAACTTTTCTTATCCAGTTCATTTTGCATGGATAGCGAATTGTCGATGTAAATACTAGCAATGCCATTGTCTTTGCCATTATTTCCTGCTTTAGAAGGTAAAAAGGGTTGAGCAAAAGCCAACACCAAACACGCAATAGCCAAGATTCTAGCGGCCATTACTAAGAGATGTTTTAATCGACTAAATGAAGATGTAGTAACATTAACGGCTTTCAAAAAAGCAACGTTGGTGAAATATACTTTTTTAGTTTTACGAAAATTAAATAAGTGAACTATTACGGGAATACTCACCGCCAGAAGTCCCCAAAGAAAGCTTGGATATAGAAATTGCATAGTTGTCGTGTTCGTCAATCGCCTCGTTTGTGTAATCGTACAGAAAGATAGTAGGTTTTTTTCATTATCTGTACCAAAATCAGTCTTACAAAATAGAAAATCCCTTGTAGAACGGTTCAACAAGGGATTTTACAAAATGTGTTCCAAAATTTCGCTTAGCGAGAAATCTCTAATACTTCAAACTCTAGTTTGCCAGCAGGAGCGGTAATTTCAGCAGTTTCGCCTACTTTTTTACCAAATAGACCTTTTCCGAATGGAGATGACAAGGAGATTTTACCCGCTTTTAAGTCGGCTTCTTCTTCCGAAACCATCGTGTAAGTTACTTCCATTCCATTTTTCTTATTCTTAATTTTTACCTTCGATAAGATAGAAACCTTAGATGTATCAATATTTGTTTCGTCTAAAGCACGAGCATTTGCAACAATATCTTCCATTTTAGAAATTCTCATTTCCAAAAGTCCTTGAGCATCTTTTGCTGCATCGTATTCAGCATTTTCAGAAAGGTCTCCCTTGTCACGAGCTTCCGCAATTTGTTTCGCCATATCTGCACGTCCTTGAATTTTCAAGAAGTGTAATTCAGCTTTTAATTCGTCAAGCTTTTCCTGTGTATAATACTGTACCTTTGCCATTTTTATGTTTTTTCTGGTTATTTTTTACAATTGTGTATGAAATCAAACCTGCTTGAAAGCATAGGCTGATTGTTTAATATGGGTCGTAATACCGAGTAATATCTTAATCAATAGAGCGGAGGAGTACAAAAAAAATTACTGACAAAACTTGTCAGCAAATCAATGTGTCAATTAGACATCTCCCTCATGTAAACTCTTTTTAAAACAAAAAGAACGGTCATTGACCGTCCTACAAGATTTTTTTTAACCTTTGTAGTATAATCAATCGTATGTGTTTAATATTGTTTGGCTTTCTGTTCTTTTCATGATTCAATTATGTGAATTCAGTAGGCAAAGATAATACTATTCTGTACTTTTTCAAAGGTTTTTTTCATTTGTATTTTTAATAGAATAAATATCATTATTAAAATTGATATAAAATTAAGTAAATGTACTTACTACTGAATTCAACTTGGTAGTATGTTATAAAATTCAGAATATGAGAATCATTTTTATGGGAACTCCCGAGTTTGCGGTCGAGAGTTTAAAGGCTTTAGTTGATAATAAATGCAATGTGGTAGCGGTCATTACAGCTCCCGATAAACCCATTGGTAGAGGACAAAAATTAGGGATGTCTGCGGTGAAGGAATACGTGTTAGCCCATGCCCCTGAGATTCCGATTTTACAACCTGAGAAGTTAAAATCTCCTACGTTTTTAGAAGAATTAAAAAGTTATCAAGCTGATTTGCAAATTGTAGTAGCCTTTAGAATGTTGCCAGAAGTGGTTTGGAATATGCCAACGAAGGGTACATTCAATTTACATGGCTCATTATTGCCTCAGTATCGGGGAGCTGCTCCAATTAACTGGGCGATTATTAATGGAGAAAAAGAAACGGGGGTAACAACCTTTTTCTTGAAACATGAAATTGACACGGGTTCGATAATTTTTCAAGAAAGAGACCCGATTGCGGAGACTGATAATGTTGGGGATGTGTATGAACGCTTGATGCACATTGGAGCAAAATTAGTAGTGAAAACTGTACGAGCGATTGAGTCGGGAGATTATCCACAAGAACCTCAAAATGAGAATCAAGAATTACACCATGCTCCTAAGATTTTTAAGGAGACCTGTATGATTAATTTTAATCAATCGGTTGAAAAAGTGTATGATTTTGTCAGAGGTTTATCGCCTTATCCTGCCGCTTGGACTACCCTTAATGGGAAAGGTTGCAAAATCTATAAGGCACACAAAATTAAGGATACTATTTTAGGAGAGGTTGGAAGCTTTTTTACAGATGGTAAAAAATACCTTCATTTTCAGTGTGCCGATGGTCTGTTGGCGGTAGAAGAATTACAGTTAGAAATGAAAAAACGAATGAGTATTGAAGAATTTCTAAGAGGTAATAAATTAGTATAAAGTCGATTTGACAGCTATTTTAATCTATTTTTGACATTTTGTCATTATTTTTTCAATCGAAAGTCTAATAACAAGACAAAGTGTCATTAAAAATTACATTGGTACAGAAGTTGAATAATACTTAACATCGGCGGCGGTTGCTGCTATTAAAACAAGCTGTTAAACTTTAAACAACATACAACCATGCAATTTGTAAGATTCAATTCGGCATTACCAACATTAGCAAACCATTTATTCGGACGTGAATTAGAGATTCCGACTACGCAGCACAACAGTCTTCCAGCGGTGAATATTTCCGAATCGGAAACGGCGTATCTGCTCGAACTAGCGGCACCAGGTTTAAACAAAGAAGATTTTAAATTGAATGTCCAAGCGAATCGTTTGGTGATTTCGGCAAAGAAGGAAGCGGTAAAAGAGCAAGAAGAGAAAGCCGAAAATTCCGTAAAATATACTCGTAAAGAGTTTAGTTTTACCGATTTTCAACGTGCATTTACACTCCCTAAAAATGTAGATGTCAGCAAGGTAGAAGCGACTTATACCAATGGTATTTTAACGGTAAGTGTTCCGAAAAAAGAGGAAGAAAAAGTGAAGTCTTTTGAAATCGCAGTAGCATAATTATTGATAAAAAATCCCATTAGCAGGTGTCTTAAATCGCCTGTTAATGGGATTTTTTATTTGGATTATTTTAATCCAAAAGCCATCATTCAAAATTTATCATTTCCACTTATCTCCATTTTCCCAAAGCATAAGTCACCACTCCATTCGTAGTAATTAACGAGAGCGTTTGCGAACGCAAATCTGCTAGTAGTAATACATCCGTTTGGCGTTGATAACCCACTTTACTGAGCATATTCTCTGCCTTGTTAATGATGGCAGTTGGAGGGTTTAAACTACTTTTTTCGCAAGGACATGGTTTGTCTTGACGCACTTTATTCAGTTCGGTTAATAACTCTTTGGTATCGCCTGCTTTTTGTTCTTTCCCCGCTTTAATCATCTTGTTCATCCAACCCAAATAAAACCCTCTATACGGCTCAAATTCAAAACGTAAGTCAGGAAATTTACGTACTAATTCCGCTCCATTTTTATAACGTTGAATATGACCAGGGTCAACAAAACCGACAAAGTTTCCTCCCCAAGTCATGCCAAGTTGTTCGGTAAGGCTGTCTAACAATTTGTAATGACCAAAATTATTCGATACACTGCCACCACGAATCACTCCGAAGTCGGTAGCTAATCCTAAATTGTGCATAGACACAGGAGCTGCACTACGATTACTCTTTAAGTATTTTCGTTGATTGGTCATCGAACGTAAGTCCGAAATAACTCGTACAGAGCCATGTTTCTGACGCATCGTATGCAGCACAGAATCTCGTCTCATTAAAAAATCAGCCCGTTCTTGATTTAATAAACGTTCCCAACGGTCATACAAATAATGTGGAGAGGAAGCCAAAGCCCATAAATATTCTTGGTCTTGCCAAGTACTTGGAAGTACATTTTTATCATTCGGAAATGAAATAACATTCGGGCGTTCTTCCCCTTGAGCTTGCACACCTGTAAAGCGAACTGTGCCAGACTCATCGTTATCGGCGATGGCTACAAATACAGCATTGGGTTTTAGTTGTTGGGCTAAGAGGGTATCGTTCTCATAAAAAGGCTGAACGATGTCATAAATACGAATGTCTTTTACCTTTTGAGTAGTATCACAACCACGGTCTTGCCAAGCGTTACTATCTTCAAAAATAGCCGATTTGTTCATCAAATTGCAAGCAAGTAGAAATAGGCTTGTAGTGGTAATTTTAAGGGTATTTTTCACAATAAATGCCGATAATATCATGTACGAAACGGTAAATTTAGGATATGTGGTTGAATAGAATAAAAACTAAAATAGTACTAAAAAATCAGGAAAGCCAATTTTTTAGTA
>JARXAV010000058.1 GCA_029865665.1 Flectobacillus sp.
ATTATTATCATTATGCCTAAACGACACAAAGCTATTTCGCTGGTTATCAAAGGATAGCAACCCTTCACTATGCGAGGCAGCCCAAATGTGTTGTTGGGCATCAATTACTAATTTATACAGTTCTGTACTTGGGACAAGACGGGTCTTCTTGGTTTTTTCGTTCAATACCAATAAGCCTTTATTGGTAGCCATCCACAAATTTTGCTGTTTATCTTTGGCAAAATCAAAGACTTGTAAAACACTTTTTGCAGGTAAAAAAGAAACAGAGTTTAGCACTTTCTTTGTTTCATCTAACAAACCAAGTCCTTCTTTAGCGGTGGCAACTAGCAGATTTTTATGGGTATCTTCACTAAGGGCGTTTATTTCTGTTTTATCCAAAAAGTGAATAAACTGCTGATGTTCTTGGTCAAAATAATTTAGTCCTTTGCTCGTACCAATCCAAAGTCGATGCTGTTGGTCTTCATAAATACATTTGATGTAATTATTGCTTAGGCTGTAGGCTTGCGTGGCATCGTGACGGTAAATCTGAATGGAATAACCATCAAAACGATTGAGTCCGTCCCGTGTTCCAAACCAAATAAAGCCCCTACTATCTTGAAAAATAACTTCTACAGAGGTATTCGACAAGCCTTGGTCGTCGGTAATATGTTTAAAATTCAACACAGGAGCTTGCCCCATACCGTCGATAGACGCATGAACAAGACACAAGAACACCCAAAAAGAAGCAAAAAATCTATTCATCAAACATATCATTTCGTTACAGAACTAGTAAAGATACAAATCGGGTTTAAATAAACGCAAACAAAATAAAGAAGTGCGTCCTTTAAACCAATGTAATAGGACTAGAATAATTACAAAACATCTGTGTGGATTGTTCCAGAAATAGGCTTATTTTACGTGTGAGAAAAATTCATGGACATTCTAAGAACAAGTAATTATGAATCCAAATAAGCCCAATTGGCAACCCGAAATCCTTGAAAACGATTTATTGAAAATTGAACCGCTCCTTGAAGCTGATTTTGACGAGTTATTTAAGGTAGCTTCCGACCCCTTAATCTGGGAACAGCATCCTGCCAACAACAGATACCAATTGGAGGTTTTTAAACCCTTTTTCGATGGAGCAATCGCTGGAAAAATGGCTTTAAAAATGGTGGATAAAGCAAGTAATACGATTTTTGGTTCTACTCGTTATTATGACTATCAACCCGAAAATTCAAGTATTGGGATAGGTTTTACCTTTCTGGCAAGAGCCTATTGGGGAGGCAAATACAACAGACCTGCCAAGCACTTATTGATTGATTACGCTTTTCAATTTGTGGACAAAGTCTATTTTCATATTGGAGCAACAAATGTTCGCTCCCAACTAGCGATAGGTAAACTTGGAGCTGTCAAAACAAAGGAGATTGATTTTGAGACGAATGGGCAACTCGTTCCACATGTTGAATATGTGATTGAAAAAGGAAATTACTTAATGTAGTCCAAGTTACAGACTTGAGCAAAACCACCAACAAACAAAAAACCAACCCTATATGAAGGTTGGCTTTTGTTTTTTATCCAAATTAGTAAAACCCTATTCTTTAATTCCTAGTGCTGAATTACTTCTATTTTTGCTCCTTCAATGCCATTTGCATTGGCTTCAAAATTAAGTTTTTGAGCTGTCTTTCCTGATTGAAGAATCACTTGACATTTACCGTTAAATAAACGACGTTGCCATTTTCCTTCTTCGCATTTATCAGCTTCGTGGCTACTTGGGTCGCCATTTCCAACACCGATAATTTGAGCGTCTCCTGCTAGTTTAAAACTAATTAAGGTATTGGCGGTTGGCACTTCTAACCCTGCTTTATCAACTACCGAAATGTTGAATACCGTAGCATCTTTCCCATCGGCTAATACCGTTGTTTTCGACGGACTAATCACTACTTTATACGGTACGCTAGTCGTTTGTACTTGAGCTGTTAGCTGCTTGCCCTTCTTCTGAGCTACCGCTTTTAACACGCCTGCTTCGTAAGGAACAGCCCATTGCAAGTGACCGTTACGAGGCATTTCTTTCTTGCCTAAACTTTTATCATTCAAGAATAACTCCACATTTTCGGCATTGGTATTTACCCATACATCAATCGGTTGTCCTTCTTTTCCTGCCCAGTTCCAGTGTGGCGAAAGGTGCAATACATCCTTGTCTGTCCACCACGATTGATAGTAGTAATAGATATTTTTCGGGAATCCACACACGTCCATCATCCCAAAATGTGAGTTGATATTTGGCCATTTATACGGCGTTGGTTCTCCACGATAATCGAAGCCAGTCCAGATAAAACCACCTAACCAGAAATCGTTTGGAGCAGCTAACTGCCACCATGTTTCTGCTTTACTTGCCCACCACGGAGCTGTAATGTCTTGGTCTGGAACATAACCGATAACCGTATCTTTTTCGTACTGACCACGAGTGGTTACGGTACTTCCCATTTCTGTACCAATGATTGGTTGCGTTGGATGGTCTTTGTGGTAATCTGCCACGGCAAACTGACGATAATTGAAACCACGAACAGGAACTACTTCATTCACCCCTTTGAATACATTTGCCATATCTGCCGCATAAGTTGTTAGACGGGTTGGGTCTAATTCACGTTGCTTGGCTAATAAGGTTTCTGCGATTAACTTTCCTGTGTTATTTCCTTGTACATATCCTTCTTCGTTACCGATTGACCACAAAAATACTGACGCACGACTACGGTCACGTTTCAATAAATTTTCAAAATCCTTCATGTACTGTGGACTACTATTCAACAAGCGATTTTCATCCAATACCAACATTCCTAAACTATCGCAAGCGTCTAACAATTCGGGAGTTGGAGCATGGTGACTTGCACGGTAAGCATTTGAGCCGAACTCTTTCAACTGTTCAATACGATAATATTGCAAGTAATCAGGTAAAGCACTTCCTACCCCTGCATGGTCTTGGTGATTGTTTGTTCCTTTGATTTTTACGAACTGACCATTCAAGAAAACTCCTTTATCCGTAATATCAATCGTACGAATACCGAAACGAGTTATCTGAGAATCAACCACCTTATCCCCTATTTTCACCACAGGTTCTACTTTATACAAATATGGATTTTCTAAAGACCAAAGCGTTGGATTTTTCAAGGTAACACTTTGCTTCACCGTCTTCGATTCGTTGATAGCAAAACTCACTTTTTGCTCTGGAGTTTGAGCTACCACTTTGCCATTTCTATCCTTAATTAAAGTATATACCGTTGCCGAAGACGCTTGCAGCGATTCGTTATCAACGCTAGTTTCTACATTAATCGTAGCGGTTTTATCTTTTATTGACGTATGTACAAAAACGGGATTTTCCGCTAAGTGAACATTGTTATAATGATTTAACCACACATGACGATAAATCCCTGCTCCTTCATAAAACCAACCTTCGTATTGGGTAGCATCCACTCGAACGACCAAGATGTTTTCTTTTTCAGGATTTAAGTTTAAATAATTCGTAATGTCGAATGAAGAACCTAAATAACCGCTTTTTGTATTACCTAAATAGAAACCATTTATCCAGAAATTGGCATCTCTAAAAACCCCATCAAACTGGATTTGAACACGCTGTCCTGCTGCTGGTTTAGCAATCTTAAAATGCTTACGATACCAACCAATACTTGTTTCGGGATAGGCAGCTCCCACAGGTTTATACCCGTGCGATTCTACATCAAAATTAGGCGAATACATAAAAGGTAACTCAACAGCCCAATCGTGCGGAAGCGATAAGCTTCTCCAATTTTTATCATTAAAGGACGCTTCAATGGCTGTTTCATTCGCTTTTCCACTTTTCGAAAACAAGGCGTTGATTCCGTAATTAAAATCCTTTACGGCATCGCTTGCATTGCCATAAGCAAACTTCCAATTATCATCAAAATTGAGGTGTTTACGTTCTTGAGCCACTGTTTCTTGGCACAAGAATACTAGTAGGCTTAAAAATAAGCCTGAGCAAAATTGTTTCATGTGTATTAAAATTAGGGATAAAAATAGATTAGTTCAGAAAGGCATCCATTGCCACACTCGGTTTGCCAGTATCCTCAAACGCACCTAGCCCATAGCCTTTCCAAGATTTGTATGATTGTGGTTCCCAATAAAAAACGCCTAAGCCTTTTCCTTTAGCAACTCCTTTCGTTTTGGTGATGATGTCACTTAAAAAATTCTTACAATTAACTGCATCATTTGCGGGCATACCCACTTCAACGACCATTACTTTCTTATTAAAAGTAGCTATCAAGCTGGTCATATTTGTAAGGGTCTGTTGGTTTTTAGTACTCCAATCCGAAGCTGTTGGATACAAAGACATCCCAATTATATCGAATTTGGCATTATTAGAAGTCAGCCCCATAAACATCCACTTGAATAAAGAAGCATCATAACCATTAGAGATATGAACAATTACTTGAGAAGTAGCACTCACCGATTTTACGGCATCGTATCCTGCCGAAATCAAGGAAGCGAAGTTTGCCATATTAGTACTTGCTTTTCCGTCTGGCCAAAGCATTCCATCGTTGGTTTCGTTTCCAATTTGAACCCATTCTGGCGAACAATTAGCTGTTTTTAATTGTGTCATTACATCAACCGTATGACTATATAAGGCAGCTTTCAAGTTAGGAAAATCCAAGGGTTTCCAAGCAACGGGCTTTGTCTGATTTGCAGGATCTGCCCATGTATCGCTATAATGAAAATCAATTAATAAACGCATCCCAGCA
This sequence comes from Flectobacillus sp., assembly GCA_029865665.1. The sequence continues at coordinate 4,749 of JARXAV010000058.1, forward strand.
GCTTTTACTCTTTTGGCTTTGGCTACCACATCAGCAGCGGCATTCCAACTTGGACTTGGATTTACCCAAACTCGTAAACGAATCGCATTGATTCCTTTGTTCTTTAATACGGTTAAAATATCGGCTTGCGTTCCGTCCTGATTGTAGAACTTAACCCCACTAGCTTCTTGTTCTGTGACCCAACTAATATCCGCTCCTTTAGCAAAAGAAGTATCAATGACCGATGTTGACGGTGTGGTAGGGGTAGTATTCGGAGTATTGTCTTGTTTTGCACAACCACTTAATGCACAAAAAAGTACGAAGTGTAATATCATCAATTGGCTTTTCATTATGAAATGTAATTTTGCTTTTATTTTATAGTACAAATTTAATCAGCATAAGTCAGAACAGGCTTGTCTATTTAGTCTTTTCACTGGTAAAATTAGACAAGTGTTCTCAAAACCTTCATTTAAGCTAATCTCAGCCTACAATTGAGCAATGAATAATGCTTATAGCCTAGCTATATAGTCATCAAGCCCTTTTATCACCAATTTCAACGGCAAAACATCCAATTAATGTCCTATAAATTCAAAAAAAATGAATAAAAAATCAAAATTACCAGTCAAATGTCAGATTTTACCAGTGAGAAAAAACATCCATTAATTAATTTTGTCCAACAAATAACAAAAATAGTTACATATCAACTAACCACTTGTATTACTATTTCAATTATATAACAAAACAATTTTAAAACGATCTCATTAAATGAAAAAAGCACTTTTACCCATCTTAGCCTTGTTTCTTTCAATGGCAACAGGCTGTCAACAAGAATCTATTGATTCGGCAACAGATGTAACTCCTAACACAGCTCCAGCAAGTACTGAAGCTACTTTCGCTAAGGGAGCTGACGTTAGCTGGTTCAATCAAATGGCGGCATCTGGTTACAAGTTTTATAATGCAAGTGGCACTGAACAAGACATTTTTACCATTCTGAAAGCAAAGGGAATGAATTCGATTCGTCTTCGTGTTTGGGCAAACCCAACTGGCGGATGGTGCAATCAAGCGGATGTAGTTTATAAAGCAAAACTTGCCAAAGCGGCAGGAATGCGAGTGATGATTGATTTCCATTATAGCGACTCATGGGCAGACCCAGGTCAGCAAACGAAATCGTCGTGGTGGACAGGGCATACCATTAGCCAACTTTACACCGATGTTTATAATCACACAACAACCGTGTTGAATGCCATTAAAGCAGCAGGAGTAACTCCAGAATGGGTACAAGTAGGCAATGAAACCAACAACGGGATGCTTTGGCCAGAAGGAAAAGCGACAAATAGTATGAGTAATTTTGCTAACTTAATTACAAGTGGAAATAATGCCGTAAAAGCAGTGTTCCCTTCTGCAAAAGTAATTGTACACCTTGCAAACGGAAACGACAATGCCTTATACCGATGGATGTTTGACGGTTTAAAAGCAAATGGTGCTAAATATGACGTAATTGGTATGTCGCTTTATCCAGAACCAACCAACTGGGCGAGCCAAGATGCTCAATGCCTTACAAACATGAACGATATGGTGGCACGCTATGGCAAAGAAGTAATGATTTGCGAAATTGGAATGGCTGTTAACGACCCAACAAATACGAAGGCTTTTGTAAAGGATATGATTACAAAAACAAAAGCTGTTACGGGCGGAAAAGGAATTGGGGTATTCTATTGGGAACCACAATGTTATAATAGCTGGCAAGGCTACGGTAAGGGAGCGTTTGGTTCAAATGGCAGACCAACAATCGCTTTAGATGGATTTTTATAGGGAAATGGGATAGTAAACAAAACGGACTAGCGAATTTATGCTAGTCCGTTTTTTGTTTTATTCATATTCAATTATTTATTAACTTTAATTGTATGTGCATTATACGACTCGTCTATATTGCATTCGCATGGGAAGTGCTGTCATTATACTCGGAGGTGGTGGACATAAGCCAAAAACAATCAGAGCCTTACAAGAAGATGCCAAGTTGACACAAGAAAACTATCTTTTACGGTTCATTTCAAAAGAACTTAGTTTAAAAATGAAAGAAGGAGAAGTTTTCTGGATTAACGATTATGAACTAGGAGGTAATTTAACATTTGAAACCGATGAATAACGCAAAAAAACATAACAGTCCACTTATTAAAGAGTTAAAAAGTCGGATTCCACAACACACGAAAGACTCTACTGAAAGACGTTTGAGTCTTGCGGCAAGAATTGACGATGTGCTGCAAGAAAGAGGATTAACCAATCAAGAGTTTGCTTTTATGATGGGGAAAAAACCGTCTGAAATTAGTCGTTGGTTAAGTGGCACACACAATTTTACCACAGAAACGCTCTGGGATATTGAACGAGTTCTCAACATCCAACTTCTAGTAAGTAGCCCCAAAAAGGAATCTGATACCTTAGAGGAGGAATCGTTAAAAGTGTTTTTAATGAAGGAAATGGAAAAAGCTGTTCAACGCTTTTATGCCCGTAAAGAAATGGCTTTATAAACATGAGTCATCCCGAATTTTTCGGGAAAACTTTTAAAAAAGAAACCTCCTTGTTTACTTTGTGAATCACGACAAACACAAACAAACAGGAGGTTTCTATGCATAAAGCATTTTTACAAAATAATGACATAAAATCG
>JARXAV010000087.1 GCA_029865665.1 Flectobacillus sp.
GGTGAAATCAAGGATACACCCGTTGAACCACCAAACAAGGAACGCTCTTTACGTTGGGTCACATAAGTCGCTTTTTGGTAATTCCCCTGATGGGCAAAGGCTACAAAAAGGTTAGTCAATTCTTCCAGCGTAACCCCACAACCACCCAACACCAAGGAAAGTCCTAGTTTTGACGAGTTCTTTTTTACCGTCATAAAATCCGCTTTTTTCAACTTATCCACTAATACGGGCGTTGAAATTTCCTTCAATATTTTCACCGCAGGAATATTCAATGAATTTGCCAAAGCGTATTCAATCGTTACTTTTCCATGAAATAATTTATCAAAATTTTCGGGTTCAAAACCGCTAAAATTTGTCGGCACATCGTTGATCATACTTTTAGGAGTCACGATTCCCTTATCGAAAGCAGTAGCATACAAGATAGGTTTCAAGGTACTCCCAGGAGAGCGAATGGCACGAATCCCATCCACCTGTCCCCCGTCAATCGGGTTATTAAAATCTGCTGAACCCACATAAGCCTCCACCTCATGGGTTTGGTTATTCACCACCATCACCGCTGCATTGTGGATATTCATGCCATACAAACGGGTAACGTAGTTTTGCACAATTTTCTCAATCGTTAATTGCTTATTTCTTCTCAAGGACGACTGAATAATAGGAACACTACTATATTCCTTTTTCAGACGAATAGCTAGATGGGGAGCTAGTTTAGGAGCTTCGTGGCGAGTCACAGAAAGGGGTTCTTCCAAGGCATCATCAATATCTTTTTGGGCAAATAACTTCGCCTCTCCAAAGGCACGTAACCAACGATTACGTTCTTGTAAAATGTAGGCGTTATTGATGCCTAATCGTAAGCTAGAGGGGCGGTTGGGGATAATCGTTAAAGCCGTCACCTCTGCCAGACTTAATACATCGGGCGATTTTTGAAAATATAAAATAGAAGCTGATTTTAAACCCTCGATATTTGACCCATAAGGCACAAGACTGATATAAAGCTGCAATATTTCGTCTTTAGAATAATGAACCTCCAATTGAATCGCCCGAAACATTTCAACGATTTTATTCAAATAAGTTCTGTTCTTGGGGTATAATAAACGAACTACTTGCATGGTAATAGTACTTGCTCCAGAGGTACGTCTTCCTGTAAAAATATTCCTCAAAGCCGCTCTCCCTACTGCCAGTGGATTAATCCCAAAATGCCAGCGAAACCAGCGGTCTTCTTTAAAAATAATCGCTTTTTCAAGTGTAGGTGTAATTTCTCGTAGCTCTGTTTGCATCCGCCATTTATCCGATTTATTCAAAAAAGCATGTAAAACCTTCCCTTCAGAATCGGTAATAATCGTGGAATAATCTGGGTTTACTCGGAGGGGAAAACATACATCTAATGCCAATAAGACGACCAACACACCAGCCACTAGCTTGACTGGCTTTTTGGCAGCATAGCGTTGAAGAATAGGATATATTTTATGGAGGAAAGAGCGAATCATCGTTAGTTATTTTTTGCAAGATAGATAATTTCAAGCAAGAGTTTTCAAGAATTCAGCTAGAAATAGAACCAGAAAACGAGGATTCCTTGTTCTTTGGTAAATAACGCAAAACATGAAAAAAATCCTAGCGATTTCGGGAAGTACCCGTAAGCAATCAAGCAACCTAACTATCATCAAGAAAATACAAGAGTTAACGGCTGATAACTGGGAAATGACAATCTGTGATTACCCAGAGCAACTTCCGCATTATAATCCAGATTTGGACACAGAAGTTGCTCCTAAGCTTGTCAATACGTTTCGTAAGGCGGTTAGTGAGTCGGATGGGGTTTTAATTTGTACACCCGAATATGCGATGGGCATACCAGGCACCTTAAAAAATGCCTTAGATTGGACTGTTTCGACAGGTTCATTTTCACAGAAAGCTGTTTCAGTCATTACGGCATCATCACTTGGAGAGAAAGCACATGAGTCACTGATAGGTACAATCCGAATTATTGATGCGAAGCTTCCAGATGAAACAACGCTATTAATTTCTAACATTCGGACAAAGTTTGATGCAGATGGTGAATTAGTAGATGTGGAAACATTAGGAAAAATTCAGGAACTGATAAACTATTTCGAGAAAATGGTACAATAAAAAAGGTGTTGAGAAAATTCTCAACACCTTTTTTAAGGACTGTTTGTTGTGTTAAATTATTTAACTTCAACTTCAGCACCAGCTTCTTCTAATGATTTTTTCAAACCTTCAGCTTCTTCTTTAGAAACGCCTTCTTTGATAGCTTTTGGAGCTCCGTCAACTACTTCTTTAGCTTCTTTCAAGCCAAGACCAGTTAAGTCTTTAACCAATTTAACTACTGCTAATTTGTTAGGACCAGCTGCTTTCAAGATTACATCAAATGCAGTTTTTTCAACAACAGCTTCAGCTTCACCAGCACCAGCACCACCAGCTACCATTACTGGAGCAGCAGCAGCAGGTTCGATACCATACTCATCTTTCAAGATAGTTGCTAATTCGTTAACTTCTTTAACTGTTAAATTTACTAATTGTTCAGCGAATGCTTTTAAATCTGCCATTGTATTAAGAGATTTTAATTGTTTACGATTTTGATTAATATACTGTATGTTTTTGTACTAGGAAGCCGTTTTGACTAAGCTTCTTCTCTTTCCGAAAGAGTCTTCAAGATGCCTGCCAATTTGTTACCACCGCCTTGTAATGCAGAAATAACATTTTTCGCAGGAGATTGTAATAATCCAACGATTTCGCCAATCATTTCTTGACGTGACTTCACGTTTTCAAGAGCTACTAATTGATCTTCACCGATGAATACACCACCTTCGATAGATGCACCTTTGAAACGGATTTTATCTTTTCCAGCCTCTTTCTTGAATGCTTTGATAAGTTTAGCAGGAGATTTTGCGTCTTCTGGTGAGAAAATCACACCTGACATACCTACTAATACTTTTTCGTTGAATTCTGTATAATCAGTTTCTGCAGGTTCAAGAGCTTTAGCGATTAACGTATTTTTGATGATACGGTATTCTAAACCAGCGTTGAAACACATTTTTCTGAAAACATTCACTTCTGCAACAGTCAACCCAGCGGTATCAGTGATGTAGAAGTATGGAGTAGCTGCGAACTTTTCGGTCAACTCTCCAATGATTGCTGCTTTTTCTTCTTTAGTCATGATTACAAACCGTTAACTGTTCCTTTGTCTATTTGAACACCTGGAGACATTGTTGAAGACAAGTTAATTGACTTAACATACGTTCCTTTAGCTGAAGATGGCTTCAATTTCAACAATGTGTTGATTAATTCTTGAGCGTTTTCAGCTAATTTTTCTGGTGTGAATGATACTTTACCGATTGATGTGTGAATGATACCAGTTTTGTCAACTTTAAAGTCGATTTTACCAGCTTTCACTTCAAGTACAGCTTTACCTACTTCTAAAGTCACTGTTCCTGACTTAGGGTTTGGCATTAATCCACGTGGTCCTAAAACACGACCTAAACGACCGATTTTAGCCATCACAGTTGGCATAGTGATGATAACATCAATATCAGTCCAACCTTTTTCGATTTTTGAGATGTACTCATCTAAACCAACGTAGTCTGCACCAGCAGCTTTTGCTTCTTCTTCTTTGTCAGGAGAGCAAAGTACTAATACACGAACGTCTTTACCTGTACCGTGAGGCAAGGCAACAACGCCACGAACCATTTGGTCAGCTTTACGAGGGTCAACCCCCAAACGAACGTCGATATCTACAGAAGAATCGAATTTCGTATATGAAATTTCTTTCAAAATCTCAGCAGCTTTCGTAAGTGTGTACGATTGCGTGTTGTCATATTTTGAAAGAGCTTCTTTTTGCTTTTTTGTTAACTTAGCCATTTCTTTTTCAATTTGATAATTTGATAATTTGATAATTTGAAGATGAGCTTATTTGAAGAACCTACCTGTTAAAGTAGATAGTCAAACTCTCAAATTTTTCATTTCTCAAATCAGAAAGGTTTTTCTCCTGTTACAGTAAGACCCATTGAACGAGCTGTACCTGCTACCATACTCATGGCAGATTCAACTGTAAAACAGTTTAAGTCTGGCATTTTAGTTTCAGCAATTGTACGAACTTGATCCCAAGTTACAGAACCTACTTTTTTCAAGTTTGGTTGAGCTGATCCAAGTTTAACCTTAGCCGCTTCTAATAACAAGATTGGAGCAGGAGGAGTTTTTACTACGAAATCAAATGATTTATCTTTGTAGTAAGTAATTAATACAGGTAGAATTACACCTGGTTTATCTTGTGTTCTGGCATTGAACTGCTTGCAGAACTCCATGATATTCAAACCCTTAGAACCCAAGGCAGGACCAATTGGGGGTGATGGGTTTGCAGCACCACCTTTGCATTGCAACTTAACGTAGCCAGCTATTTCTTTTGCCATTTCTGTGGAATCGTTATTAAGTAAATCTTAATCATTATTCAACTATAGAATAATGTAAAATTGATTTCAATCTGCCAGCAGAGGTGGAAGCTTCTCTACCTGATTTACGTCGTCCTTTTCGCCAGCCTTGTATGTAACTAAACATGCTGATTAGCAGAACCTTGTTGCTTTTTAAAAGCTAAACTTGATTAATGCCCTACGAAACGGACTGCAAAATTACGGCTTTCTTGTTAAGATACAAATAGTTAGAAAGAATTTTGAAGTTTTTTTTTTAGAAAGGTTAATTTACTCCTCTCAATCGTACATCTTAACAGCTATCCGACCATTTGTAATCTTCGTTTTTTTTCAAAAAGTGAGATTTAACAATTTGGTAACATTGACATCATAAACAATTTCTACCTTTGCAAGTGAAATACCAATATGAAAAAATCCATGTAATGTTGACTACTAAATAAGGCTGATAAGTTTTGTTCAGGTTTTTGTTTTGCCTTGAAAGTTGCAAAATAAAAGAAAGCACACTTAACATCCTTAAAAACTAGTACAATTAAACAAAAAAAACAATGTTCGGATTAGACACGACTTTATTTATTCTCCTTTTCCTTTGCCTTTTCTTGGCTTGTGCATTTGAGTTTGTGAATGGATTTCACGACACCGCCAATGCTGTTGCAACCGTAATCTACACAAATTCCTTAAAACCAACTCAAGCAGTTGTATGGTCTGGTTTTATGAACTTCGTTGGTTTATTAACAGGTGGTGTGGGTGTTACCATGTCCATTATCGGATTACTTCCTACTAATTTACTCATTGACCCCAATGTCTATCACTCGATGTGTATGGCTATTGCGATGTTAGGAGCTTCTATTTTATGGAATTTAGGTACTTGGTATTTTGGTATTCCAGCTTCTTCTTCACATACCCTAATCGGTTCAATCATCGGTATTGGTGTTGGTTATGCTGTTTTACCTGAAAATAAAGAAGGTTTGAAAACGGTTAACTGGGACAAAGCAGCTGAAATCGGTCAAGCTTTATTATTATCTCCCGTATTTGGTTTTGCAGTGGCTATCATCTTCATGTACATCATGAAGAAATCAATCGGAAACAAAGAAATTTTTAAAGAGCCGAAAAAAGATACCCCTCCTCCGATGTGGATTCGTGCTGTCTTATTCTTGACTTGTACTTTAGTAAGTTTCTTCCACGGACGTAACGATGGACAAAAAGGAATTGGTTTAGTAATGATGATT
>JARXAV010000147.1 GCA_029865665.1 Flectobacillus sp.
ATTTCACTGGCTACTTTGCGGTTTGTAGCGTTGTCGTCCACCAATAAAATATGCGGATGAATATCTTTGAAGTGATTCAGTACTTGGAAGTGCGTTTCGTTTTTCTGAATCATAATTGGACTAATGTCCGTTTGTTTTACTTCAATAATAAACCAGAAGGTGCTTCCCTGTCCCCATTCTGACTCTACGCCAATATCGCCTTTCATTAAACGGCAAAGCTGTTTCGAAATGGCAAGTCCTAAGCCTGTTCCGCCAAATGATTTTTTGGTAGAATTATCCACTTGTTGGAAGGCATTGAATAACATTTTTAAGTTTTCTGCCGTGATTCCGATGCCAGAATCTTTTACCTCGACTTTGATACGGTTGAATTTCCCACGTTTTTCAAGTAACGAAATTGTGATGTCAACATCGCCATTTTCGGTAAATTTAAGTGCATTGGATGTGAGGTTTGATAAAATTTGTAGCAAGCGAGTTTCGTCTGCAATGATGTATGCAGGGAGATTTTCACCAAATTTACAGTTGATACGGTTACCCTTATTGGCTGCAATTTGCGAGAACAAGGCTTGTAAACGATCGAACACATCTTTAAAGACAATTGGGGCTTCATGCAAGACCATTTTACCAGCCTCAATTTTTGCCAAATCCAAAATGTCATTCAAGATATGCAAGAGCGTTTCAGACGATTTTTTGATGGTCAGAACATAATCGTGCTGTTCGTCGTCGAGTTTGGTATCGTTCAATAAGTCAATCATTCCGATTACCCCGTTCATAGGTGTACGGATTTCATGACTCATATTTGCCAAGAAACGCTCTTTTACTTTCAGAGAGCGTTCTGCTTCTTCTTTGGCTTTAACAATGTCTTCTTGGTATTTTTTTAGATCGGTAATATCTCGTCCAATACCTGACACTTCCTCAATTTTTCCACTGTTCAGCAAAATTGGGTTTAGGTACACTTCTACCCATTTTTCTTCCCCTAAATTGCCTTCTAACTCAATTTCGAAATGTTGTTGTTCGCCTCTAAACGCCGCTTTGTACATTTCTTCCAGTACTTTTCGGTTGTTTTTAGCCACCATTTTAAAGCCCAGTTTCTCGGTACTGAGGGTCAATTGTGGGCTAACATTTAGTTGACCTTTAATTAATTTGACGTATTCTTGGTTGAAAGAAGTGAGCAACATTTTGCGGTTAACCGACCACATTAAGTGGGAACTTCCTTCAAAAATAGCGTTCAAACGAGCCGTTTCACGAGCAAGGGCATCTTCCGATTGCTTACGAGCGATGGCCAAGGCTACTTGTCCCGAAATAAAGTCAAGTAATTCTAAATCTCGTTGTTCAAATTTATTACGACGTTCATACGATTTTACCCCAATGATACCTGTCACACGGTCGCCAATACGCAAGGGTACGCAGAGCATTACCTTTGGTACAATGCCATAGAGATAGATTTTTTTCTCCAGAGCCAGTTCTTCAATGTCCTCATCGGTCAAAATCATTGGCTTATTGTGCATAATGGCGTATTCTGTTAGCCCATTTCCCAATCGTCGTTTGGTAAAATGCACACGGCTATCGAAGTACTCATCTACATAATAAGGGAAATACAAAAAGCTCTTTTGTGGGTCGTATTGAGCAATAAAGAAGTTTTTAACATCAATTACTTCACCCAATTCTTTGTGAATATTAGCGTATAAATCATCCAGATTGGTTGAATAAATAGCTGTTTGGGCAATGCTTGCGTATAATTTCGAAGCACGTTCTGCACGTACTTTGGCTGTTGAGTTATGGAAAATACAACGGAAGGCGGTAGCTTTTCCGTTTTCATAACGACAGTTGACAGAACCTGTAAGATATAAGCGACGACCATCTTTTCTACGGAAAACGGTTTCAAAATCAGGGATTTTGTCCCCGTTTCTAATCCGTTCAAAACGTTCTAGTGACTCGTTGGCAAAATTAGGATGTAGGACATCCCGAATATTGAGGTTTCCAATTTCGTCAGAGGCATAACCCATCTGGTCTTGCCAAGCCTTGTTTACATATAAAAAACGTCCCGAAATCCCGATAATCTGGATTAAATCGGTGGTATTATTGACTAAATCTTGAAGTTGTGAATTGGATTTTGAAAGGGCTTCGGCAACTTTTCTACGTTCTGTTACGTCTTCCCCAATGATAGTCAGGTATTTACTTTCCTCAAAATCATTGAACATCACAGAGTTGAGTTCTATGTGACGAAGTTGCCCCGACTTGGTGAGCATCGTGCGTTCTTTCTCCTCAAAAATACCCCCTTTTTCGATAGCAACCGTGAAGGCAGACATACGTTCTTCCTTTTCGTCAAGGTTTACCAAAACATCAAAAAAGTTTTTATCTTTCAATTCGGTTTCTGTCCAACCTAAGATTTTACAAGCGAATGGGTTCGTATAGACAATCGTACCGTTTGCTCCCAAAATCATTCCGAATAAGTTGAGGCTTTCAACTGTTCTTTGTAAATCTTGAATAGTAGAGGTACTTGTTTTGTGTTCGTCTTCAATACTTTCCAGAACATGTAGTTCTTTCTTTAAGTGGCGAATTTCGGTAATTAATTCCTCTTTGGATTTATGTGACCAACGCATAATGAAATCAAGTTTATTTCAGTTCGACTTGTTAAATATCCAAGCCGACTAGGGTGTTTTATTAGTTAGACGACTCTGTTACAGGTGAATTTGCTGTTTTAAAATAAATATAATCGCTTAATTTACGAAATTCGATGTAATTTTGGGTATTATAAATTTAATTAATTAGCGAGTGGTGTAAAATTAAGTGCTTAGGCTTGATGTTCACAGGATTAATTCTTTCAAAATCGGAAAGACGCTGTGAATAGTTCGAATAAAACTTAATACAAATCCCTCCTTTACTCCTTTATTCATTGGAAAAAGTAAGAGCAAAAAAGAATTTAGGGCAACATTTCTTGCGTGATTTGGGTGCAGCTCAACGGATTGTAGAGCTACTTTCTTGTCATGGCGGTTATACGAAAGTCTTAGAAATAGGCCCAGGGATGGGTGTCCTTACACAGTATTTACTTCAACATCAGGAATATGAAACCTCTGTTGTTGAACTAGACCGTGAGTCCGTAGCATATTTACAAGTACATTATCCAGCCTTGTCTCCACGTATTCATTCAGCCGATTTTTTACACTTAAAATTGGATGAATTACTTGGTGGGAATCCCTTTGCCATTGTGGGTAATTTTCCTTATAATATTTCGTCCCAAATTTTATTTAAAGTGCTAGATTATAAAGATTTAGTGCCTGAGGTAGTGGGGATGTTTCAGAAAGAAGTAGCCGTGCGTATTGCCTCAAAACCTGGGAATAAAGACTATGGTATTTTGAGTGTATTGTTGCAAGCATTTTATGATATTGAGTACAGCTTTTCGTTACCTCCAGAAGCGTTTGACCCACCTCCAAAAGTAAATTCAGGGGTGATTCGTCTGAAACGAAATGGCGTGACGGATTTAGGTTGTGACGAAAGTAAGTTTAAAGCAGTCGTGAAAATGGGCTTTAATCAACGTCGCAAAACCTTACGGAATGCCTTGAGAGCCTTACAAATTGCAGACCATCCTTTGTTGAACAAACGAGCAGAACAATTGGGCGTTGCCGATTTTATCGAATTGACCCAATTAGTAGGTTCGGGAATCGTTCCAAATGTGGAGATTGCTGAAGAAGAATAGTACAAAACGGACAAATTGCTAGGGTAATTTGTCCGTTTTTTTTAGGGTCAACGGGTCAATGGGTTTTAACCCGTTGAATACCAGAATATGACTAGTGAACGGGTCAAAGACCCATCAATCCTTTAGAATCTGTTGAATACCGATTTGTTATGGTTAACTATTCAGGTTGACTTTATGCAACGGATTAAAACCCGCTGACCCCATTTTAAACCTTAACGTTATGACAAAACACTTTTCAAATACGAACATACGGCAGTTCGTTTTTATTTTCCTGATTCTACTATTAGGAGGTTTATTAGCCTGGAATCTTCAAGGATTTTTGCCAGCCTTATTGGGTGCTTATACGCTCTATGTTTTGTTACATCAAGGAATGGTGCAGCTTACGGAACGCTTTAAGTGGAAAAGTTCGAGGGCGGCTTTTTGTTTGATGTTGGGTTCGTTGTTGGTATTGGCTATCCCACTTTATTTTTTAGGACAAATTATTTTTAACCTATATCCGCTAATAGTTCAGCAATATCATCCCATTTTCGAGGCGATTAAAGCCTTTACCGAAGGACTCGAAAAGCGATTTGATGTTAAGATTTTTGATGAAAAAGCCCTTACTCAACTGTCCACATGGGCTACCACTACGGCAAGAGAAGTGTTGAGTACAACGTTTAACGGCATTGCAACTCTGGCAATGATGTACGTTTTTCTGTACTTTATGCTCACCGATAGAGAACATTTAGAGCGAGGTTTCTTACGCTATATGCCCCTAAAACGTAAAAATGCCGAGTTTGTAAAAGAGGAACTGAACAAAGCGGTTTTTTCAAATGCCGTAGGAATTCCTGTCATTGCTTTAGTACAGGCATCAGCGGCGTTGGTGATGTACCTTATTTTGGGTGTACCCAATCCGATGTTGTGGTTTGTGGTAACATTTATTGCTTCGATGATTCCAATTGTGGGGTCAATTTTGGCTTATGTGCCTGTGAGTATTTTACTTTACACGACCAAAGGTTCGACACAAGCGATTATTATGCTGGCTTACGGGTTATTAGTAATTGGTTCGGTTGATAATATTTTTAGAATTTGGTTACAGAACAAACTAGGCGATGCTCACCCTTTGGTAACACTGTTTGGGGTAATTGTTGGCTCGCAACTATTTGGCTTTATAGGCTTGATTTTTGGCCCAATTCTTATTTCGACGTTTATGCTATTTTTGAAAATCTATCAATTGGAATTTCCTTCGGAGGAAGGGGAGGAGTAGGTCTTGGATGTGAATCCGTTGCTGAAACCTGACAGATTTCTAAAATCTGTCAGGTTTGGATGTCAACTTGATTGGCGTATCATTTATCAGGTTTATAATGATACCTTGACCATTTTCCCTTATATTGTATTAATCGTCGTTTTGTATTTACACCACCTTCTATCCAGAATTCTTCTTTAAAGACCTTTTCATCGGAGTCCCATTTCTGAACCACTAACATATCTAGTTCTCCTTTATAGGTCCAGTAGTGATTTAATCGTACTTGTTTATTGACGAGTAAGATAGACTCTCGCATTAACATACCATCTTCATAATAATCTATTCTATTCATCTCTTCTCCATTGTCATAAATGACAATTCGCTTCAAAAAGCGGCTCTTTTGGGTTAAACTATCAGCTTTTGATTGTCCTCTCTTTTTATCCCATACCCAAGCCGTATCAACCATTATTCCATTTTTGTAACTTACTTCGGCTGCTTTGTCTCCATCTTGAAACCACCATGCAGAAGTGCCGTTTCGTTTACCATTAACATACTCTTCTTTGCCATATAAACTACCATTTGGATGATAGTAACGCTGTTTGCCATGAAGTTCGCCATTTACGTAATTTAGTAAGGCTTTTAACTGATTTTGACTATCAAATAGGCTGACTAGTCCATCGTTTATAGGGGTGATTGTTTTAAATTCCTTTCTCATGAAGGCTAGATTGGTATTGTTGCAAAAACGGCTAGTATTCCCTTGCTTAGCTTTTACTCTTTGAGAATGACTACAAGCGGTCACAAAAGGATGTCCTTGATTAGTATTGGCGAAAATTATCCATTCTTCTCCATCTCTAATACCGGGATCACAAGAAGTATCATAACTACTCATCACGAATTCTTTGGGCATATTCCCCTTATAATTCTCCAAATACTCGACTGTGAAAAGTGCCGTGGTTGGATTTACACTTGGGAATCCCCACATATAGAAAGGTAAATCATGAGGGATAAATGTTTTGATTTTTACGTATGCTATATAATCATAGTTGGCAAAATCTTCTTTCTTAAAAGAGGTACCAGGACATCTACAAGCCCACGAATATTGTCCATTAATTAGTAGTAATAATAGAGACAAAGCAAGTGCTTTTTTCATAAAGGTTTATACTTAAATGTTACATTGAGTTAAATAGTCCAATAGAGTTCGGGTAACTCTATTGGACTAAAGTAATGATTTTTACCTCACCAATACCAATTTCGCCAGTCGAATTTCTATTTTTTCCAATCTTCGTGACAAGGGTTTGAAACCTGAATTTGAAAAGGTGTTTGCATTGTTCGTTTGGTTAAATGGTTTTATGTTTTATAGATATAGCTAGGATGCAAGGCATTGACAAATTCCATAAATGAATACAAAGTTTTTTTCGGAGTAACGGAAAGACGAGCCATTATTATCTCTGTATTATATTTTCAAAAGTTTTTGAAAAGCAGGGCTTTATCCTCAATTTTGTATAAGTGGGACTGACCCGCTGTTGGGAATAAGCGAAGAGATTATTAATTGGCTGTAAGGCA
>JARXAV010000183.1 GCA_029865665.1 Flectobacillus sp.
AACCACCCTTCGGTTATTTTTTGGAGTTTAGGCAATGAGGCTGGTCGTGGGCCAAATCATGCGGCAATGGCAGCATGGATTCATGATTTTGATATTACTCGCCCTGTTCATTACGAACCTGCGATGGGTAGTCCTAAAATGGAAGGTTATATGGATGTGCGTGACCCACGTTATTTGAAATCTAATGACCATTCGCACCGTATTCAAAACCCACAAGACCAATATTATGTGGACGTAGTTAGCAGAATGTATCCTTCTATTTATACGCCTGCTCTACTTGCCAACCAAGCCAATGGCGATAATCGTCCTATTTTTTTCTGTGAATATGCTCATGCAATGGGTAACAGTGTCGGGAATTTAAAAGAGTTTTGGGACATTTTCAGAAGCACTCCAAAAGTTATAGGTGGATGTATTTGGGAATTTAAAGATCAAGGATTATTGAAAAAAGACTCTTTAGGAATTCCTTTTTATGCCTACGGGGGAGATTATGGCGAAAAGTATTTTGATAATTTCACGATTAAAGGAATCGTAAATTCGGATGGAACGCCTAAATCGGTTATGTACGAAGCCAAACGGGTATTTCAAGGCATAGAAACCTCTTGGGTAAATGTAAAAGAGCATCTAATCAAAATTCAAAATCGCCATGCAGTGCTTAATCTAAATCATTACAATGCCTTTATCCGAATCTACGAAAATGGTCAAGAAATCAGCAAGCAAGCCCTTAAAGGACTGGAACTTAGTGCAGGGAAAGACACACTTGTTGATATTTCTGCCTTCATTCCTAAACTAAAGGTTGATACGGAATACCATCTTAACATTGAATTTGAACTAAAAGAGGCTACTCCTTGGGCTAGTAAAAACTTTCAAATAGCTAGTAATCAGCTAGTTTTGACCAATTTAGTTAAAGTTAAATCCCAAGTTCAATCCTATCCGAAGCTCAAGTTGACTGAATCTAAAGAATTAGTAGAGGTAATGGGAAATAACTTTAAAATCCAATTCTCAAAAGCTAATGGTGGACTAATTTCTTACATAAAAAACAACAAAGAGTCCATTTATTCTCCACTATTACCTCATTTTAGCCGACCGTTAACAGACAATGATCGTCGTGGATGGAAGCCACAACGTAAATTAAAACAGTGGTATAATGTCGCTCTAAAAGTTACACTTGTTGAAGTAAAACAACCCGACAAGGGCATTATTCAGGTGAATAGTACGTATAGCATCATTAACGACAGTGCTAGGGTGAATGTTCAGTACACCGTCAATGGAAACGGTGTCATTAAGGTTGATTTTGCTCTTGCTCCACGCTTCGCACTTCCCAATATTCCTAAGGTGGGAATGCAAACGGGTATCGAACGGTCATTTGAACAGATTAATTGGTTTGGTCGTGGGCCAATGGAAAACTACATCGACAAGCGTTATGGGTTTGATGTAAAAAATTACGAATTATCGCTTCCTAATTTCATTGAAAACTATGCCGTTCCTCAAGAAAATGGGAATCGAACCGATGTTCGTTGGATGTCCTTGAGTAATCCAAAACAAGAAGGGCTACTTGTAGTTGCCGACAGTCTGTTAAGCATGAGTGCTTGGTCAAATACAGAAGCCAATATTCAGCAAGCAAAACACACCAACAAATTAGTCGATGCAGGATACTTAACCTTGAATATCGACCTGATTCAAATGGGTGTTGGAGGTAACGATAGTTGGAGTGACGTGGCAGCACCTTTGGAACAATATCAAATTAAGTCGCAACCCTATAGGTATATTTTCTATTTATTACCTTACAAAAAAGACAAAGCGACTTTATTAACGAATTATAAAAAAATAGCATTTTAATAAGTCTTTAGAACAACACGAATATGTATTTTAAATCCACTTTTTTTGAAGATTACGAATTAGGAAGTAAGCGTACCACCTTAGGGAGAACCATTACCGAAACAGATTTCGTCGTTCATGCAGGTCATACAGGCGACTTTTTCCCGCATCATCTCGATGCAGAATGGTGCAAAACACAGCCCTTTAAACAGCGTATTGCTCATGGTACGATGATTTTCAGCATTGGAATTGGACTCACTGCCTCCGAAATTAACCCAGAAGCATTCTCTAAAGGATACGACCGTTTACGTTTCGTAAAACCTGTTTTCATTGGTGATACCATCCATTCAGAAGTAACTATTTCAGAAAAAACAGAGGCTAAAAACCCGGAATATGGCACGGTTTACGAACACGTCGAAATCATCAATCAACACGGAGAAGTCGTATTGGTTTGTGACCATCTTTTATTGGCTAAAAAGAAATTATCGTAATTCAATTTCATCCCAAAACATCATGAATAATATCCCTAAAACTGCTTCTATCTCTGAAAGTGAAAGTGCTGGCAAGCGTTACTTAATTCCATTTATTCTCGTAACCAGCCTCTTTTTTTTATGGGGAATGGTTCACAATTTTGATTCCATCTTAATTCCCCATTTAAAAAAGGCTTGTCAACTCAACAACCGTCAATCTACCCTCATTGATACGGCTGTATTTTTGGCTTATTTCTTGATGGCAATCCCTTCTGGAATTATTTTGCAGAAACATGGTTACAAAAAAAGTATCATTATTGGGCTTGTTATCTCTGCCATTGGTGCATTTTTATTCGTTCCTGCCGCACAAAACCTTCAATATGAACTGTTTTTGGTTGCCTTATTCATTATTGGTTGCGGAATCACGCTATTAGAAACTACCGCCAACCCTTACGCAGCTGTTCTCGGTGACCCCGCAGGAGCAACGCAACGATTAAATTTAGCTGCGGCTTTCAACGGCATTGCAGCTATGGTCGCTCCTGTTGTTGGCACGGCATTTATCTTATCTGGTAAAGAATTCTCTAAAGCGGAGATGGATGCCATGCCAGCTGTTGAGCAAGCAACATACTTACTTCACGAGGCTTCTTCGGTCATTTTGCCTTACATTATCTTGGGAGCAAGTCTATTAATTGTGGCAATTCTATTCTATTTTGTTCAATTTCCAGAAGTAAAAACAAACGAAGACGATGCTCATGTGAGCGTTGGTTCAAGCAAGGGTTTCTTTTCAGTATTACGCCACCGTCATTTATCATGGGCGGTTATTGCCCAATTTTTCTATGTAGGGGCTCAAGTATGTGTGACGAGTTTCTTTATTCGTATGGCTCAAAAAGGGGCTGGATTCGATGAAAAAACGGCTGGATATTATTTAGGGATTTACGGTTCGTTGTTTATGGGTGGACGTTTTGCTGGAACGTTCTTTTTACGCTTCATAGCTGCCAATCGACTATTAGCGATTTATGCCATTGCTTGTGTAATCTTATCTGCTATTGCGATTTTTGGTAACGGCGTTTTTGTAATTTATGCCCTTGGTGCGTTAGGCTTTTTTATGTCTATCATGTTCCCAACGATTTTCTCTTTAGGAATTGCGAATCTTGGCGAAGATACCAAACAGGGTTCTTCTTGGATTATCATGGCGATTGTAGGCGGTGCAATTTTGCCGTATTTAATGGGAACGGTCATCGATACCTTTGGTGACAATATTCAATTAGGTTATGCCATTCCTTTGATTTGTTACCTTATCATTCTCTACTTTAGTATCAATGGTTACAAAATAAAGAATAGCGATAAGTTTTAATTCCTGAATTTTGAATGGTTAAAGGCATCCAGTTTACAAAGGGACATAGGCACAAAGTTCTAGCTATCAGCAATGTACAATAAGCATTTTTTACAAACCTGAATCGGTTATTATAAATAATTTCTTATTGAAGAACCTGTTTGAACTTTCGTAGAACCACTGGCGTAAGCAATGAATATATACTGTTTGAGCGAAGCGAGTTTATATATTCTTGAATTTTTTGTTACTTTTTGTTTCAAGACAAAAAGTAAGACGAAGAATTAATCACTAAGAATCTACTTTAAAGAAAGTTCAAACAGCTTCATTCATAAAAAGATCCTTGAGAACACTCTCAAGGATCTTTTTATGAAATTGTTTACTAGTCTGTCGATAAAACCGCTTACAGGGTCGTTGACCGCTGTCAGGGTTTTATTGACAGACTAGTAAACCTTACAACTTACTCACAATACCAAAGGCTTCTGCCTGAGCCAGAGAGATATAATCTCGGTAATTCAAATCAATTGTTGTTTGTTCCGAAAGTTCTCTGATTTGCTTCCAAATCGTCACTAAATCGTTATTGATAAGAAATCCACCACTGATTTCAATACTTATTCCCATTCCTTCTGAGTTACGTACTCGCTCATTAATCGTTGTGGCTAATTCACTTTTAGTAGCTTGATTTGCAGTTGATTTTTTACCCGTCAAACGCTGTAATTCATCCACACTTGACACAGGAGCATCTACGACAGTCTTTGCTAATTGCTGAATTGCCTTTTTATCTACTTTGGTTGTACCTGCCAAAATATCGTTTTTCAGTTCGGTAGCAATTTTATCTAAGCCTTCTACAAAAACGGCATCACGCTTAATTGTTGCAGTAGAAACCTTAAATTCATCTGCTAACTTTTCTGCTGTATCGAAACTTGTTCCATCTTCTGCGGTAAGCCTCGCTCCTCCTTGCTTGTTCTTTAATCGTTGGTATTTTAAGCCTCTCAAATACGAAAGTTGCTCAGGAGTCATATTTCTACGCCCTACCTGAAAATCAATCATAAAATCTTTTACTTCTTCTTTGGAAGCAAAAGACATCAAATCAATTTGAAAATCAATGCCATTTTTGCGACAAATTTCAAAACGGTGGTGACCGTCAAAAAGCACAAAAGCAGGTTCATCTGGGTTGGGGTGACTTACATCAATTACGCCCTGAGTGGTGTTCCAAATCAATAAGGGACTTCTACAACCATTAGCAATTATACTTTGTTCTAAAGATTCATACTCTTCTGGATTAAGCGAAGGGATAAAGTTCTTTAGTTCTTCTAAAACTACAATGTTGTTTTTGATGTTTTCAGAAGAAATTAATTTATTATTTTTAAGGGTATTGGCCGTATTTACTGCCAATTGCTTTTTAAAATCAATACTTTTCATGGCGGCCATTTCCTAAGGTTTTACAATTTGTAAATAAGCAATATATTCATCACAGAACTCTTTATAACAACGATAAGCTTCAGAGGTTGCACTCAATGTTCCTAAGGTTGCTTGCAAGGCTTGCGATTTCTGAAAATCAACAAGGTGCTTTATTTCTGTGTCAAATACTCTGAAATCATCTGCCATGCTACTACGTACTGCATCTTTGAATCCTTCGTGAACTGAATTCTTACGTACCATCGTAAAAACAATTCCATCCAATACAATATCTCGATTGGTGTGTTCTTTCACCTCGCTAATACGATTTAAAAGCGAGTTTAAGCCTTTTAATGACGACGATTCTGGTAGCATCGTAATCAAAGTCGAGTTCGAGGCATTTAAGGCCGAAAC
>JARXAV010000194.1 GCA_029865665.1 Flectobacillus sp.
GGGTAGTGGAACTTGTTCGTCGAATTCTGTGAGCAGTGCAGGAGCTACGTTAGTGGTCAACAGTCCAGCCGATATTACGACTGCCCCCTTATTGAGTTATAACAAATGTGAAGGGGACGAATTGGTTTTATCAGTTGTAGCAACAGGCACTCCGGCTCCCACTTATCAATGGCAAAGAGGGGGTATTAATTTAGTAGGAGAAACAGGTTCAAGCCTGACGTTGTCAGACATGACTCCTTCGGATGCAGGAACATACAGCGTAACGGCAAGTAATTCTTGTGGTGATGATACTTATGGTTCAATTGTAGTAAGTGTAAACCCCAAACCTGTTATTGTAACCGCTCCAGAACTAGCGACCAAATGTGCAGGAGAAACTCAGACCTTTACCGTATCAGCTACTAATGCAGGAAGTTATCAATGGTATAAAGATAATGTTGCTCTGAGCGATGGAGCATCTGGCGGAGGTAGTACCATTACTGGCTCAACAAGTTCGAGTTTAACGATTAGTAATTTATGTGCTACTTGTAACCCTGGTGTCTATCATGTGGTGATTACAGGCAGTGGACCTTGTTCGTCGAATTCTGTGAGCAGTGCGGGTGCTACTTTGACTGTGAATGAAGCTCCTAAACTTTTTTCTTCTGCTGCGACAAGCTATGCAAAATGTGAAGGGGATGAATTACTTATTTCAACAACTGTAACAGGTAATCCAGCTCCGACTTTTCAGTGGAAAAAGGCAAGCGTCGATATGTTTGGACAAACTACCTCAACATTAACACTATCAAGATTGAATTCTTCGGCAACAGGAAGCTATACCCTAGTGGCAACAAATTCATGTGGAAGCGATAGTTATGGACCGTTTGATTTAGTGGTTAATCTCAAGCCTGTCATAACCCTTCAACCGTCTGATGTAACACTTTGTGCTGGACTGACTCAACTATTTGCTGTAAATGCTGATAATGCGGGTTCTTATCAATGGTATTTCAATAATGCTGTTATTGCGGGTCAAACAAAGTCTTCAGCTTCTATTGACGCTTCTCAGACAAGTGTTGGTAGCTACAAGGTGGTGGTTTCGGGTATGGGTGCGTGTAAAAATGAAGCGGTCACATCTAATAGTGTTTATATGGCTGTTAATGATCCAATCACTATTGTACAACAACCGAAGAGTCAGCGAATTTGTGAGAATGAAAGCGTATTATTTACAATACAGGCATCAGGAACTAAGCCTGCTTATCAGTGGTATAAAGATAACACTCCGATTATTGGAGCTACCGAATCGTATTACGGTATGGGAACCTTAAATCCATCAAACGCAGGTAATTACAAGGTTGAAATTAAAGGGACTTGTTCGGTAGCTGGCATTACTAGTCAGGATGCTGTCTTAACTGTCACAAGTATTAAAGCTCCTGTTATTTCAAGCAATAAACCAGATGGAATGTGTGTAGGACAATCGACTACGTTGACAGCAACTGCTTGTGCTGGTACTGTGCATTGGTATAGTGATGGTAATGAGGTGGCAACAGGTTTAACTTATACGACTACAAGCACAAATACATTTACTGCCCGTTGTGAAGAACTTGGATGTTATTCATTGACTACCAGTAATGCCATCAAACCTGTACAACTTTCAAATATTGTTTATAAGGCTAATAAACAGCAAGTTACTTGTTTTGGAGGCTCAGATGGCACAATTGAACTTGTCCCTTCTGGTTCATTTGGTTCGGAATATGCAGTTAGCTGGCAGTCTCTGACAAGTGGCTTATTGAAAGTAACAGATTTGAAGGCGGGAGATTATACTTTTACGATTAAAGATAAAGCAGGATGTTCGGTCACAGGTACTGAAACTATCACGCAGGCAAGTAAACCAAGTGCAAGTATTAAAAGTACAGACATTACCTGTTTCAATGCTGGGGATGGTAAAATTACATTGACTGCTGGTAGCGATTATGGTAATTTTAGTTACATCCTCAATCAGAATACTGGAGTTCCTTTCCAGACAGCTTCTACTCATGGCATTACCAACTTACTGAAAGGTTCTTACAGTATAAAAGTAGTAGATACTAAGGGCTGCGAAGTGTTGCCAGTAACCGAGGTGAAAATCAATGAACCCACGCCACTGAGTTTAGCTGCTGCTACGGCAATCAATCCGAAGGGGGCTACAACAAAAGACGGTTCGGTGTCTATTGGTATTACAGGAGGAACAAAGCCTTACTCAGTAGCATGGTTTGATGCAACAGGTATTTCTTTAACTACTAATATAGCCACTGATTCTAGCAGTAGTAAAATTACGTTGCTTGATGGTGGAACTTATAAGGTAGTAGTGACAGATAAAAATTTATGTCAGCAAACTACTACTAGTACCCTTCTTACACCTGCCCCAATTACGATTACGGCTAAGGTTGATTCAATAAGTTGCTTTGGTAAAACAGATGGTAAACTCACGATTAGTTTATCAGGTGGCGTGATGTTTGATAAAACGCCAGCCTATCTCACTGCATGGAAAAGAACAAACTTGAATGGCACTGTTGATGTGTTAGACGCTAATGCAACCACATTGTCAGGTTTGTCACAGGGTACATATACTGTAACGGTGATAGATGTTAACGGGATTTCGGCTAACGCCGTTTTCACATTGAAAGAGCCTAGTTTATTAAAAGCTACTGTCAGTAAGATTGCTGCTAACTATTGTGCCTCTTCTCCAAAAGGTGAAATAACGCTCATTGCAGAAGGAGGACGAATGCCATACAATATTAAGTTAGGTAATACTAATATGACATCATTGATTGCCTCTCAATTAAGTGCAGGGTCTTATACGATTACGGTAGTTGATAATGCAGGATGTACGATTTCTACACAAGCTGTTGTACCAGATAGTGCTAGTGCTTTTTCACTTGGTGTTAGTTACGAACAAGCTACATGTTTTGGTCGTTGCGATGCAAAACTCTTTTCTAAAGTGGTAGGAGGTTTTGCTCCATATCAATATAATTGGACAAATGTAAACGCTACAGTTGCCAATCCAATTGGTGTTTGTGGAGAAGGAACAACTAGCTTAGAGGTGAAAGATGCTAAAGGTTGTGTACTTAAATCGCAGACGCTTACCCTCACTAGTCCATCTCCAAGAGTATTAGGTTTGGCTCCAGAGAAGGAGGTTTGTCCAACCCAAACATTCGATTTAACGGCAATCTCACTAACATGGGCAAAAACGTTTGTCTGGACACTCCCTAACGGTAAAACAAAAACGGGAGTAAGCATTCAAGCCGATACCATAGGAGTATATAAATTGACCGCCTTGGATGAAAATAGTTGTGGGGGACAACAAGTAATTACGGTTGTTCCGAATAAAAATGTCAGTGTACTATTTACCATTCCTAGCAAAGTGCCTGTCAATAAGGAAGTGATTGCGGTTGATTTTAGTTCGCCCAATCCAACCAATATCAAATGGGTATTCCCAACAAGTGTAAGTTTGGTGAGTCAGGATACAGAAAAAACGAAATTTAAGTTTTCTCAGATTGGATTCTTCACTATCAAAGAGTTAGCAACAATCAATAATTGTGAATATCCATTATCTAAGGTAGTGGAGGTTGTTGACAAACTGGAGGATAAGAATTTTCCAGCCACTCTTAACTACGTAAAACCCGCAGATTTTGTCATTTTAGGTAATCCGACTGGAAATAATTACGTAACACTGCAAATTGATAATGAAGCTAATGAGGCATTTACAATTTCAGTAAGTTCGATTACTGATAGTAAAGCCTTGGTAGAGAAATCATTTGAGGGCGATGCGAATCAGACTATTACCATTCCACTCCCTACTGGGCGTAATGATTATCAGTACATTGTGACGCTGATAACTCCAACTGTTAAAACATCAAAGAAATTATTAGTATTCAGATAATACAGAAACGTAAAATTGGATTAAACTCCGTGGAATTTACAGACTCAGTAGCCTCGGCTACTGAGTTATTCAAAATAGATAAATATGAAAAAATATTTTACACACATCCGAAAAAAACGTTTTGACATACTGATAATGCTACTCTTCTTGAGTTCGCAGTGTGTTTATGCTCAGAGCTTTGATGTTGAAAATTTGCTGAAAGCCAAGCCTCTAGTTGTTTCTGGTGGATTTAATGCAAATGGGGTATTCAGTAATGGGTTAAGTAATACGAATGCACCCTTTGATTATTTTTTATCAGGCAGGCTTAACTTCAGCGTGTATGGTATCGTAAATGTGCCAGTTACTTTTAACTATTCCAGTCGTAAAATCACCTTTTCTCAAGGCTATACTTTTAATCAATTAAGTATTAATCCCACCTATAAATGGGTAACAGCCTATATCGGAACGAATGCGATGACCTTTTCGCCGTATTCCCTTAATGGGCATCAGTTTGTTGGAGGAGGAGTGGAGCTTTCGCCCAATAAATGGAAAGTGAAAGCAATGTATGGCCGTCTCATCAGAGGACAATTTGAAGACACACTCGTGACTGGCCCCACGTATAATAGGATTGGCTATGGCTATCAAGTGCAGTATAACCCAGGTGCTTATACGCTCGGGCTTACGATGTTTAAGGGTTTTGACCAAATGGAATCACTACCCGAATTAAAACGTACTTTCAAAGGTAATATCATTGAGGCTCGTGATAACACAGTAGTTGGCTTAACCTTCGGAACTACCTTGTTTCACAAATTACAGTTCAATATCGAATATTCGAATAGTGTATTAAGTAAAGATCAATCGTCCAAATATGCCTCAGTTCCCATTAGATCCTTGGCAGGCTTATTTCATAATAGTAATGCTACCACTGAATCATACAATGCTTTCAAGACACAGTTGAATTACAACATTCAACGTAGTAAAACGATTCTCGGAATTGCCTACGAACGTGTTGACCCTAATTACACTACCCTCGGCGGCTATTATTTTGTCAATGACATCGCTAATTATACCTTCAATATTACCCAGGTTTTGTTTAACGATAAACTAAGCATTAATGGAAATGTAGGTATTCAGGAAGATGACCTTAATCATACAAAAGCGAACCAACAAAGTAGAACAATTGCCTCTGTTAATACTAGCTGGAATGTGAATAAGGATTTGTCGATGGGCTTTAATTTTTCAAATTTTCAGTCTTATCGCTTCTTGAATGATACCTATACCAAACTGACAAGGGTGCAAGGAGTGCCGATTGATACACTTAACTATGCCTTGATTTCGCAGACCTACGGATATAATCTTAACAAGCGATTTAAGCAAACCGATACGCAACAAAGCAGCATTAACTTAAATGCTAATTATTTAGTGTCAGCCAGTAAAACAGGAAATAAGATAGATGAAAATGCACAGACCAATATTCTAAATACGAATCTAAACTACGCTATTAGTTATCCTAAGCGTGCTTTGGGACTCAATATGGGGGTGTCGTATTTTGGTAATCAGCTCTATACAGGTACGTTACAAGGTTTTGGCCCGACATTAGGCATACAAAAAACGTTTGTAAAAAAGGTTAATACGAGCCTAATTCTTGCCGTGCTGAGTACCCGAAATGAAATGAAAGATCCAACTCAGTCAACGAGTTTTTCAGTATTAAATGCTAGTGTAGCTGCAAACTATTCTCCAGCAAAAGGACATAGTCTAAGTTTTAATACGAGTATGGTTAAAAATATGACGGCTACTTTCTTAAATGGAAATATAAGCTACTCTTATTCATTCTAATCTTAATATACTAACGATATGGCAACAATTAGCCAACTCTTATTCAAGATGTTAAAGAAAAATTTAGCAATATTACTGCTTCTGTTCGGCTACTTTCAGGTCGCTGCACAGCAATATTATCCCGTAGTTGCCCGATTTACGCAACAAGCACCCTACCCAATTTATTTGTCAGACTTTAGTAACCCTGCTCAGACAAATTTATCAATTCAAGTACAGCAAAATGATGCAACGATTGCCTCAAGACCAATCCGTATTCGTATCTATGTAAAGGGAAATGGGTTCTTGATTCAAAGTACGGATTTGGTTCAAGATGAGCCTCCATTGATGCTGAATTATGGACAAATCTATAATTTACCTGCCCAACAGGTGGCGAATTATTTTAAACAGTACAACTTAAAAGTTACTCCAGAACAGTACCGTCAGCCTTTTAACGAAGGAATGTTTGAGTTTGGTGTTGAAATCATCGACGTTCAAACCAGTAAGGCTATTTCGGGTATTCAGTGGTCAACTCCTGTATGGCTTACCGTAAACGAGCCTCCTGTTTGGGTACAACCTCAAAACGCCATTACAGAAAAAACAAATACACTCCAGAATATAAATTTCCAATGGGCACCTCGACACAACAACATTGCTAATGTCGAGTACGAGTTTAGCATGACAGAAATTATTGGCAATGGAGCAACAGTAGGTAATATTCAAAACGTATTTTTGGCTCAACCTACCTTCTACAAAGTCAGATTGCAAGGCAACGTACTCAATTACAATGCAACCCTGCCTCCATTAGTGGCAGGGCGTGTCTATGCCTACCGAGTACAGGCAATTGCGAAACGTGGTTATGAAGATGTGGGGGTGTTTAGAAACAACGGCTATAGCGAAGTACAGTATTTTAATTATGGAGAAAAGCTATTGCCTCCTTCCAATTTGAGAATTACTTGGAGTGAAAATAATCCGAAAGATGCAATCTTAAACTGGAAAGCAGAAGATAAACATAAAAGCTTTAACGTTGAATTCCGAGAAAAAAATACTAAAAGTGATTGGATAGCAACTGAAACAAAACCGCAAAATACAGGGCTTTATAATACGTTTACCTTCACTAATTTAGATCCATCAAAGAATTACGAGGCTCGTGTGACGGGGATTGGCGAAGACAATCAAAAATCAGTATCTACCATATCGGAATTGAAGCTGGCTCCAATTCCATTGAAACAAGAAGAGTTGTTGTTGAAAGGCAAGGTACTATGGGCTTATCGTGCCAGTGAAGAGAATATGATGGACAATACTCCACTATCTCTAACGGCTGATGGAACCATACGTAAGCGTGAAACCAAACATGAACCTTTTACCAATGCTACGGTAGGTGCAAAAAAATATGCCTTAGAAGGAGCAATCGTAACGCTTTATAGTGCAGAGGAAGAGGTGACGCTCGAAAACTATAGAACAAAAACGCTAAAACGCATCGAAACCGTTAGTACTAATGCCAACGGAGAATATACGATTAAAGGACAAAACGTCCAGCTTTTGGCAGAGGTGAAAAACCTTTATGCTATTGCCGAGTTCCAAGGAGCCGTATTCAGCCCAGCCTTGATGAAAGTCCAATTGGCGAGCAATGCAAGTGGAACAAAAACGCTAGGGGAATTAACCGTACTAGCAAATAATATTCGCTTTTCACCTAAAGTGATTGAGACAAGCAAAGAATCGGCTTTATCAAAGGATAAT
>JARXAV010000212.1 GCA_029865665.1 Flectobacillus sp.
GGATTTTAAATTACTTAGACAATATTGTTGCGTATTATTCCCTGTCTATAGACGAGAAAAATACTAATTTGATACGTGATAGTTGATTAATTGTTGAATAAACAAAAAGTCAACTCTAAAATGGAAACAAATAAGGAGTTTAGTAGATATTCACTATAACAAAATCATAGAACACCAAGCGTCCTATTTGATAAGAAAACGGAAGAAGTATTTTATAAATGCAGCTACTGAAAAAATCAGAACTTTGCCGAACAAGGGCGGAAATCGACACGTAGAAGTTTATTGTTTTTTAGGCAACTAACAATATTACTACGGCATTTATTAAACTAATTTCTAACTACTTTTGGCTAACAAATTTCTATTTTATTTATTTTCACTTTATTTAGATTCAGAAATATTACAAGTTAAGGAATACTTATTCATTTATATACATTAAAAACTTAGTGCATTCACAAAAAATGTGCCAAACTATGAGAAAATAACATTTTTTCTGCATTTTATTTAGTCCACTTTTATCGCTTCACATTGGCACAAATATTAACATTTTTTACCACTCTACAAAACTTGTAACCTATTGATTTAGGGATTATTAGTATACGGCAAAAACAATCTTTATTATATCCTATTCTTCATTAGAATCCAACAAATCGTAATCATCTATTTTTTATCACTAAAAAGTTGTAACGTTATCAGCATCAGGCCCATTCCTGCAACAATCCCAGATAGAATTAATTTCCATTCTTGCTTTTTGACGTTAAATCCATCACAAATAATGGTCGATATTGTTAATGTTACGAGCACAATTAGCAACTGACCTATTTCTAGTCCAATATTGAACGACAAAAGCGGTTGCCAAATGTTACTACCTCCCAGTAATAAGCTTTTCAGGTACGTTGAAAAACCCATTCCATGAACAATTCCACACAATAAGGCAAAAGGGTAACGAATATAGGATTTGGAAGGTACTTCTGAATTATACTTGGGGAATTTGTAAACGAAGTTTATCATACAGGTAATCACAATAGTAATCGGAATAAACAGCTCTACCAATGTTGAATTAAATTCAATAAGGCTTAAAGTCGCTAAAGCTAAGGTGATTGAATGCCCAATTGTAAAGGCTGTAGCCAGAAAAGCTACGGTTTTCCAATCTTTTAGTCTATAGATTGCACAAAGTGCAATAACAAAAAGAATATGATCTAACCCTTTGAGAGCAATAATATGTTCAAAACCCAACTGAAGATATACTTGTATTTCAGAAACCATAAATTAAAAATGAAGATTGTAAGGTATGATCGAATTAGTCTAAATCAGGATTTGATCCTAATTTAGACTCGCAAAGTAGCAAAAAATTCGTCAATACTATCATAAATATAATTAAGATCTTCGTTCGAAATGCAGTAGGGAGGTAAAAGGTAAATAACATTGCCTAAAGGCCTCAACAAAATACCTTTTTCAAGAAAGAAGTTATAGGCTAAGTCCCTTATATTGCTAAAATATGAAGTACCACCCAAGGTATTTATTTCTATCACGAGAATAGTTCCTTTCAAGCGAATATCTATAATCTTGTCACGATTGGCTGTCTCAAAACGATTGATGAACTGCCTATGTGATAGATGAATGCGTTCAATGCTTTCTTGTGTTTCGGGAGCAAACAATAAATCTAGGCTTGCTAAAGCGACTGTACAAGCTAAAGGATTAGCTGTAAAAGAATGGCTATGAAATAGCGTTTTACGTCGATCTTCTGATAAAAAAGCTTCGTAAATTTTTTCTGTACACGAAGTAGCACCCAAAGCCATAGCTCCGCCAGTAAGTCCCTTTGATAAGCAGATAATATCAGGCTTAGTTTCGATATAGTCTGTGGCAAACATTTTACCCGTTCTATAAAAACCAGTCATAATTTCATCTGCAATGGTTATCACTTGGTGTTGTTTCGCTAGACTAACCAATTTGTCTAATACCTCAGGTTCGTACATCACCATCCCCCCTGCTCCCTGAATTAGTGGTTCAAAAATAAAGGCAGCAATCTGGTCTGATTCCAGCATCAACGCTTCCATCTGCTCCAATGCCTTACTGGCTCCATCACCAGCAGGTACTGCTAGGTAAATCGTTTCATATAAGAAGGAATCAAAAGGGGCATTAAATCCAGATTTCGCACCAACTGACATCGTACCGAAGGTATCTCCATGATACCCATTTTCAAGAGCAATAATCTTGGTTCGCTTGGTTTGGCCTTGATTATGAAAATACTGAATAGCCATTTTCAAGGCAACCTCAATCGAGGTAGAACCGTTATCAGAATAGAAAATACGACTGTGGTTCTCTGGTAATACTTCTAATAAGCGTTCGGCTAGGCGTACGGCAGGCTCGTGTGTAAACCCTGCAAAAATTACCTGCTCCAGTTTAAGAAACTGTTCTGCAACTTTTTGAGCGAGGTAAGGATGTGAATGTCCATGTAAATTGACCCACCATGAAGCAATGGCATCAATATACCGTTTTCCATTTTCATCATAAAGATAAACTCCTTCTCCACGAACAATGGGGATAGAGAATGGAGCTGTATAGTGTTGTGTAAACGGATGCCACAACACCTTCGAATCTCGCTGGCTCAAACTTGTTACTACAGGATTTGTAATATGTTCAACAGGATATTCTAAATGTTCATCAATTACAAAAGATGGATTTGAAGACTGTGGCATAATGGCTTACGAGTGATGGGGTTATTTCTGAATGCTCTTCCACTTTTGCAAGTAAAGGCAACTTGGTATGATTTAAAATAAAGGATTCGGTAGCGGGGTTTGATAAACCATTAAAAATTAATCCTTTAATGGCAATTCCTCTACTTTGTAACAAATGTACCGATAACAGGGTGTGATTGATACTCCCTAAGTAGTTTCTTGTGACTAACACTACGGGCAAATTAAATTTTTCAATCAGGTCGATATTTAGCACGTCGTTATTCAAAGGTACCATCAAGCCACCAGCGAGTTCCACGACTAAGGGTGCTGTTGTCTGAGGCAACTGAAAATCTTCTACTTCAATCGTAACACCATCTATTTCAGCGGCAGCATGGGGAGAAAGCGGTTGAGTTAAACGATATGCTTCTGGATAAAATACAGATTTCTGATTGGTAACTAATCCTTTAACGGTGTCTGTATCGGTATAATCAAGTCCTCCTGATTGAATGGGTTTCCAATAATTAGCTTCAAGTGCTTCCACTAAAATACTTGATATAAATGTTTTACCTATTTCGGTACCAATGCCTGCGACGATAAATTGATTTGATGCCATATTTTATTTATTTATAAAGAAGATTCCATCTTTAACGAATGCTGTAACACTTCTTTTATTTGGATGATTTCTGCTTCGGTATTGAAACTGTGTAAACAAATTCTCAAGCGTTCCTTACCTTTTGGAACAGTTGGCGAAAGAATAGGTCTAATATCTAAACCTGCTGTTTGCAAACGACTTGCAAACATACGACATCGCTCATTTCCTGGAATAACAATACATTGAATAGCTGAGTGACTATCAATTAATACTAAGCCTTCCAGTGTAGCGAGTTCTTGTTTAAAGAAACGAATAAGTTGATGCAAGCGTTCATTCGAAAAATCGGACGATTGTAACCAATCATAAGCACATTTCACACTAATATGCGTGTGGGTCGGAGCGGCAGTTGTGTAAATAAAAGCTCTTGCAAAATTAATCAGATAAGAACGCAGTAGATTACTCCCCAAGACAATTGCTCCGTGGCAACCCAAGGCTTTTCCAAATGTAACGACCCTTGCAAAAATATCATTTTCTAATCCTAATAAATTTACAAGTCCTCTCCCCTGTTTTTCAAAAACACCAGTTGCATGTGCTTCATCGACGATTAGATTGGCATCATACTCTTTACATACTGCAACCATTGCCTGTAAATTCGCCTGATCTCCATCCATTGAATATACCGACTCAACTGCCACAAAGATACGATTCACCTCCGTAGAAGACTTTACAAAATGGAGTTTTTTAGCCAAATCTTGCACATCGTTATGTTTGAATTTATAACGAGTAGCAAGGCTCAATCTTGCTCCATCAATCATACTTGCATGAATAAGTTCATCCGTAATAATGGCATCTCCTTTTTGAGGAATAGATGCCAAAACACCTATGTTAGCATCATATCCTGAGTTGAAAACTAAACCCCGTTCAGCTCTATGGAAATCAGCAATATACTGTTCTAGGGTTTCTACATAATCTGAATTCCCTGCCAATAAACGAGAACCAGTAGCCCCTATAAGTCGCCTTTCTTGAAGCACCCCAATTTCATTATCAATAGCTTCCTTTAAGCGTGAAGAACGGGCAAATCCGAGGTAATCATTGGAAGAGCAATCTATCAGAGTGTCTTCTTTTTTCAATGACCTAAAAGTGGAGTTTTGCCTGCGTTTTTCTAAACTTTCAAATAAGAAATGTTCAATATCTTTCACGATAAAATATATTAATAAAAGTTACTTATGTATTTGTTTAACAATCATTTGTAAAGGTACAAGCTAACGAGAACAAAAATAAGCTATACGTCACATCTTAGATTAATCTTAAAACCTATGTTTCTACATGAATTATTGACCAAATAATAATTTTATGTTTTAGTTCTTGAAATATTCATAAAAACGTGGTAACTTCGTTCTCAATAGGTGTAGAACTATTTACTAAGATTGCCCAGATGGTTTCTGTCTGGGCAACTTTTTTTTATCAATAGCCCAATTTCATTTACGAACGATAAAAATTAGCTATCAGTTTTCGAAATCTCCATTTTGTATCAACGCTCCTTTCCTTCTCAAAAAATTTTAATCGCCGAAAAAATCGGATAACATAAAAATAGCCCCGTTCTCTGCCGAATGAAAACGAGGCCACTATTATTTTATACGACCATTTTTATTTTAAAAGTTGATATACCACAAAGGCTGCAACATAAGCTAAGCCAGTCATGTACACTAACTGTATGGCAGGGTATTTCCAAGACTTTGTTTCTCGATAAGTTGTTGCCAAAGTACTCATACACTGCATCGCAAAAGCATAAAAAATCAAGAGAGAACATCCTAATGCTAGATTGTACAAAGGCTCCCCTGTTTTCGGGTTTATTTCGGCACGCATCCGATTCATTACCGTTGAATTTTCATCGTCAACTTCGCCACCCAAACTATAAATAGTGGACATCGTACCCACGAATACCTCTCTTGCGGCAAAAGAAGTAATTAAGGCAATTCCGATTTTCCAATCATAGCCTAAAGGACGAATGGCTGGCTCGATGAATTTTCCAAAATGTCCTGCGTACGAATTTTCTAATTGCTCTGATGCAATCTTATTTTCAAGCGTTTTACCTGTCAATGTTGGGTTTTGCGTGGTCACTTCCTGAGCTGTTCGTTCCATTGCATCACCAGGCCCATAACTCGCCAGTACCCAAAGAACAATCGAAATGGCTACGATGATTTTTCCTGCCTCAAAAACAAATGCCTTTGTCGAATTCAAGAGCGTCATCATAATATGCTTGAACCGTGGCCCTTTGTAAGAAGGTAACTCCATAATGAAATAACTACGCTCTTCAGTTTTAAGAAAGATTTTCATAAGCCAAGCAGAGAAAATAGCCATGAAAAAACCTAGCAAGTACATCAATAATAACACCAAGCCCTGTAGCCCAAATAGGCCAAATAACGTACTTTTTTCTGGAACAACGAGAGCAATTAATACCGTATAAATTGGCAAACGAGCCGAACACGACATCAAAGGAGTAACCATGATGGTAATCAGGCGGTCTTTCCAAGACTCAATACTACGAGTACTCATAATCGCAGGAACGGCACAAGCAACCCCTGAAATCAACGGAATAACCGATTTTCCATTTAATCCAAAACGACGCATTAGTTTGTCCATGATAAACATCACTCTGGACATATACCCCGTTTCCTCAAGTAAGGAAATAAACAAAAACAAAAAAGCAATTTGAGGTACAAACACCACTACGCCACCAATACCAGCCACTAAACCATCTGTCAATAAATTAACCAACTGACTCGGAGGCAATGAGTTTTTCAGGTATTCGTTTAAACTAGCAACCCCATTATCAATTAAATCTTGTGGATATTTTGCCCATGTAAACACCGCTTGGAACATTAGGAACAAGATACCTAAGAAAATAAAATATCCCCAAAAACGATGCAAAAACACCTTATCCAGTCGCTCTGTCCATGTCTGATTTCCCTCCGTTTCAACAGGCATTTCATGTAAACAACTATCCACAATTTCGTTTAACACGGCATAACGAGCCATCGTTTCTTTTGCCTGAAAATGCTTGGTATTCCAACCATACTTTTCTTGTAGGGCATCAAAACCTACTCGTTGCTGCTCATCAAACTGCGTTAAACGGTCATGTTCTGATAACCATAGCAAAGCATGATAGTCGTCAGTATCTCCATATTTTTCTTTGATTTCCTCTACCAATTCAGGAGCATACTCAAAAGGAAGACTATCGTTGGAGTTATATTTATTTTCTAGCGTTTTATTTACTGCCAAACGAAGTCCATTGAGTCCAATTCCTCTTTTGGCATTCACCTCTGCAACCTCCACATTGAGTTCACGAGCCAACTTTACGGAGTTAATGATGATACCCGTACTTTCGGCGACATCAATCATGTTCAAGACCAAGACGGTTGGAATTCCTAAATCACGTACTTGGCTAAATAGCAACAAATTACGTTTTAGGTTAGAAGCATCCGCTACGACCAACGCCATATCAGGATAATCAGGATGTTGGGGGTTAGCCAAAATATTGATTACCACTTGTTCATCCATTGATTTTGGATAGATACTATAAATACCTGGTAAGTCTAAAATTTCAGCATCGGTGCCTGTTTCTAAATTCCACTTACCTATCAATTTATCCATTGTCACCCCGGGGAAATTGCCAGTTTTCTGACGTAAGCCCGTTAGACTATTGAATAAAGAAGACTTTCCCGCATTGGGATTGCCAATTAGGGCTATTTTGGGTGCTTTTTTCAAGGCTTTTTTACATTTACTGGTTAAGCAACAACAATGGTTGAGGCTTCTTCTTTCCTCATGGATAATACATATCCAGATACTTTTACGGCAATGGGATCACCAAAAGGGGCAATGTGTGTCATCACCACTTGCGTTCCTGGAAGACATCCCATTTCGAGTAATTTCAACGATAACACTTCATCATTAAAACTCACAATAATTCCTTTTTCTCCTATTTTTAAATCCGCTACCGTTTTCATTTCTTATTGAGTAGCTCCATGCTCTCGTTTTGTCGTATTGATAAGTAAACAAAGACTTTTTTAGTATTGTTGCAATCGCTGTTTACAATAGATTATTTAGACTTATTCAAAACAAGTGCAAATTAACAAAGAGTTCCTTGCTTAATGAAATATTTCAGACTGAGTTTTATCAATCAAAATATTATTTGCTTTTTGAGTTTGCCGTTTAATTGTGTCGTAACTTTGCAGAAAATTTATTCTACTACGCCAC
>JARXAV010000286.1 GCA_029865665.1 Flectobacillus sp.
TAACGGCTGGGTCGGTAGCTTTTGGATAAGAGAAATGGGCTGTCATAATCCCTTGCTGCTTGAGGTATTCGTGTAAATCCGCTTCTCTAGTGCAATAACAAGGATAATTATCGAAATAATCAAAAGGATGATTTAGCGGTAGTTTTTGGTTGAAATAGCTTATATTATCTTTCAACTGTTTCTGTTGTTGCCAAAATAACGATTGCCCTTTTGTATAGGCAAATAGCAAAGCGGGCATCATGGGGGATGCACCCGAAAACATCGTCATGCTACGAATAAACTCGATACGCTCTTGGTTACCCAGAATAATTCCTCCAGGCATTCCCATCGCTTTGTTTAAGGAAGAAGTAATAATTACCTCTGTTTGTGATTGATAAATCGCTGGCGGAATGCCAATCCCTAGACTGTGAGACGCATCAATGACGACAAGAATCTCTTTGTTTTTGGGTAAATGCTCTATCCAGTCAAACGAAAGTTCTTCTACGTAGGGCGAAGCGACGGAATCACTATAAATGACAATTCGCTTGGAAGGATGTGCTTCTATTTGTTGATTCAGTTGGGTGACCCAATCTGAAAAGCTTAGTTTGGGAATCACTGTTGATTCGTCCCAAAGGGCAGGATGTGTTTTAGGGCTATAAATGGGCTGATAACCTTGCTGTTTACATAAAGATACGATAAGTTGTCCCGCTAACATTCCAGAAGATACTGTCAAAGAAGCTTGGGTGTTGAATTCAGATGCTAATAGTTGTTCTGCTTCTTCATAGACTGCTAAACGTACATTATTATTACGTGAACTTCCCCACGATGTTCCGTATTGCTGTATTCCTTCCGCTACTAAAGCTTTAAAATCAGGTAGCTGTGCCATTCCCAAATAAGAAGTACCACTAAACCAGCGAAAGGTTTCATTTGAACTGACAAGAATATTACTGGGTAGTTGCTTTGTGTAATGAATCATTTACTTAGCGATTAAGGTTGCTCCTGTACCATTTTCGTTGGCATAATACACCTTTCCGTAGTCGATGGTTACACCCGTTGAAATTTGGTCATCCACCAATAAAATACCGTCCATATCTACATAGTCTAGCAGGGGGAGGAGTTGAGCAATTGCCGAACAGCCAATATTTGATTCGGTCATACAGCCTACCATAATTTTCAAATCAAGTTTACGTGCATGGTCAATCATGCGACGTGCAGGGGTAAGTCCGCCACATTTCATCAGTTTGATATTAATGCCATGAAAGAAACCGTAACAACGAGCTACATCTTCTTCTACAATACAACTTTCATCGGCAATAATTGGCAAAACGGATTCTTCAAATACTCGTTTCATTCCTTCCCAGTTATCGGCCTTCATTGGTTGTTCGATAAATTCAACACCTAACTTTTTGAGTTCGATAGCGTTGTGGAGGGTTTCCTCTACACCCCAAGCGGTATTGGCATCTACCCGAAAAACAGCATCCGTATGTTTTCTTAATTCTTCTACAATACGAATGTCCTCTTTTGTTCCCAGTTTAATTTTATACAGTGGAAAAGGCATTTCCTTCATTTTTTTCACCATCGTTTCAATGCTGTCGATGCCGATGGTGTAATCCGTAATGGGGTTATTACTTGGGTCTAAGTTCCATGCCTGATAAAGCGGTTTTCCCAGTTTTTTAGCCCAAAGATCTGTAGCTGCCATATCTAGTGCAGAAAGAGCAAAAGGATGGTCGTCTTTCAATATAGGAGCTACTAAATTCCAAAGATGTGTTGGGTCGGTGAGCGTGTAAGAAGTTAATAGCGAACGAACCTCTTCGAGTTGTGCTTTCATCTTGGCAATGGTAACACCATAGTAGGGCGTTTCGGTAGCTTCGCCGTAGCCACTGAGGTCTCCGTCTTTTAATTCAACAATGAGCGTTGGTTGAATATCCCGAGATTCGTGGGTAATGGTAAACGTATGTCTAAGCGGTAAATTGAAGGTATGAATAAATAAGTCCATTCGTTTGTTGATTTTAAGTTGGTGTCTTAAATATACAAGGAAAAAGCCTTACATAGCTTTGAAAGGATTGTATAGTAGCCGATAAATTTAGGTATGTATTGATAATTGTTATTTAGTAAACGATTTGTGTCAGGATATGAATTTTAAATATCTGCATTATATTTGGCACTTAATTTATCCAAAAACAAATCATAATCTATGTTAGCAATTTTAGGTTTCCTGAATATTGTACTTTTTTTAGTACTCATTATTAGTAAACGAATGTCGGTAATGACGGCTCTGGTCATTACTCCACTAATCATAGGTCTTCTTGCAGGTTTTAGCCCGAAAGAGTTAGGTGAATTTGCCTTGGTAGGTATCAAACAAGTAGCTCCGACAGGTATTTTACTCACCTTTGCCGTATTGTATTTTGCCACGATGCTCGATGTGGGTTTATTTGATCCTGTTATCGGTTTTATTATTAAAATAGTGAAAGGTGACCCTTTGAAAGTCATTATGGGAACGGCTATTTTAACGATGATTGTTCATCTCGATGGTGATGGTACAGCTACTTTTATGATTGTCCTTTCTGCTTTTCTTCCTATTTATAAACGCTTGAAAATTAACAAGCTGATTCTTCCTTGTATTGTTGCCTTATCGGTAGGCCCGATGCACCTAGTTCCGTGGTCGGGTACGTCTGCAAGGGCGATTTCTACCTTAAAAAGCGATGTTGTTCATATTTTTAATCCTAATATTCCTGCGATTATTGGGGGGCTATTTTGGGTACTTGGCGTTGCGTATTGGTTGGGCTTAAAAGAACGTAAACGCTTAGGAATTGTGGCGATTGATTATAGTTATCATGAAAATTTATCGGATGAACAACGGTTATTGAAACGCCCTAAGTTGATTAGTGTAAACGCTATATTAACGATTGCATTGTTGATTTGTCTTGTCAAAGGCTGGCTTCCTGCACCAGTGCTATTTGTGGTGGCGAGTATGGTTGCTTTGCTTATCAATTATCCAAAGATTACCGACCAGCAAGCTATTTTCAAAAGTCATGGAATGAATATTTTTATGGTTTCCAGTATGATTTTTGCCGCAGGAATTTTCTCAGGAATTCTTACTGGTTCAAAAATGATTGAAGAAATGGCAACCACTTTAGTCGGAATTATTCCGAACGAACACGCACGCTTATTACCTCTTATAACCGCAGTAACAAGTCTGCCTGCTAGTATCTTGTTTACGCCTGATGCCTATTATTTTGGAGTAGTGCCAATCCTTAGTAATACGGCTACTCAATTTGGTATTGACCCCAACGAGATAGGGAGGGCTGCGTTGTTAGGGCAAATGACTGTAGGTTTTCCGATTAGTCCCCTGACAGCTTCTACTTTTTTGTTGATAGGTTTGGCAGAAGTTGATTTAGGGGAACATCAACGGTTTGTCTTTAAGTGGGCATTTGGAACAACGCTTGTGATGACAATCGTCGCTTTACTAACAGGTTCAATTCATCTTTAATTTTTATCCCAATGAAACGATTTTATACCCTTGCACTAGTTTTATTAGTAGCTCAATTTACGTTTGCTCAAGAGGGCAAAGTGGTGAGTTTTTTTATCAATGCAAAAACGCTTCAGAATACTGGTGGCGAAAATCCGGCACGAAAGGTATCGGTCTATCTTCCTCCAAATTATGAGACATCCTCGCAAGGTTTTCCTGTGTTATATTATTTGCATGGTTTTATGGGAACCGATAGTATCAGTCCAAGTATGAAGCGAATATTGGATTTAGGAATTCAAAAAAAGAAAATACGTCCATTTATTTTTGTGATAGCCAATCAGTACACCTTGTTTGAAGGGAGTTTTTACAGTAATTCCCCTCTGACAGGTAATTGGTCTGACTTTACGGCAAAAGAGTTGGTAAGCTATATCGACTCCCACTTTAAAACATTGCCCAGTCGTGAAAGTAGAGGAATGTGTGGGCATTCGATGGGAGGGTATGGTGCGATAAAAACTGCGATGCTTTTTCCTGATGTATTTAGTAGTTTGTACGCACTAAGTCCGGGGTTAATGGCATTTGTTAAAGAATTTGGAGCGAATAGTCCTGCTTATAAAGAGCTTGGTAGCATCTCCACTAAAGGGCAACTAAAAGCAAGTTATTACCCCAAAGTATTGGTGGCAGTTGGGAGAGCTTGGTCGCCTAATGCTCAAAAACCGCCTTTTTATTGCGATTTTCCATTTAGCTATGAAGGCGAAAAGCTGCATATTAATCAGGAGGTTTTGAATAAATGGCAAGAAAATATGCCCGTTTACATGGTTGAACGTTATGCCGATAATCTCCGAAAATTGACTGCTATTAAAGTAGATTGGGGACGAAATGATGCGGCTCGTTTTCCAATACAAATTGGGATGTTTAGTCAGAAATTAGAAAACTTAGGAATTAACCATTATGCTGAAGAGTATATAGGCGATCATGGGAATAAACTTTGGACGGAAGACGGACGTATTCTGAATGATCTATTACCCTTTTTTAACGATTTTTTAACGTTTTAATAGCTACAGGAATGTTACCTAAGAAAATACGAATTGGATGTGGAGCAGGTTTTTCGGGAGACCGTATCGAACCTGCAATACTCTTGGCTGAAAAAGGAAATTTAGATTATTTAGTACTTGAGTGCCTTGCTGAACGAACGATTGGCTTGGCTCAAAAACGTAAATTAGAAAATCCAGAAAAAGGCTATGATCCCTTGTTAGAAAGGCGTTTAACGCCACTATTACCCTTAATTGTTGCCAATAAAATTCGACTTATTACGAATATGGGAGCAGCTAATCCTTTAGCAGCGGCAAGGAAAGTGGTTGAAATTGCCCGTAATTTGGGCTTGTCTTTACGAGTGGTTGCTGTGACAGGAGACGACGTTTTTGAGCAGCTAGACCCTTCCTCGTTAGCGATGGAAACCCAACAACCTTTGAATGCTTCAGGAGAATTAATTTCTGCCAATGCT
Organism: Flectobacillus sp.; assembly: GCA_029865665.1. The sequence continues at coordinate 4,950 of JARXAV010000286.1, forward strand.
TATATTGGTGTAGAGGGAGTTTTAGAAGCCTTATCGCTTAATCCCGATGTGATTATCACAGGAAGAGTCGCTGACCCATCCTTATTTTTAGCTCCGATGATGCACGAATTTGGTTGGAAAGCGACGGATTATGATTTACTGGGAAAAGGAACCGTCATAGGACATTTACTAGAATGTGCTGGTCAGATAGCAGGCGGTTATTTTGCTGACCCTATTAAAAAACCTGTGCCTGATATGGCCAATTTAGGTCATCCTTTTGCTGATGTTTTTGTCGATGGAACAGCCGTGATTAGTAAAGTGGAAGGAACGGGTGGACTTATTAATTTACAAACGGTAAAAGAACAATTATTATACGAAGTCATCAATCCTTCGGCTTATTATACCCCCGATGTGATTGCAGACTTTACGACGGTTCAGCTAAAAGAAATAGCTACAAATCAGGTTCTTGTATCAGGAGGAGGAGGGAATCCAAAGCCAGAAACGTATAAAGTAAGTGTGGGTTACAAAGCCTTTTATTTGGGTGAAGGAGAAATCTCCTATGCAGGGCAAAATGCCTTAGAGCGAGCAACATTAGCAGGCGAAATCATGCAAGAACGTTTACAAAACCGTATGAACGAATTGCGAGTTGATTACGTAGGTGTAAATTCTGTACATAGAACCAATTTTGAAAGCACTGTTATTCCTTATGAAGTGCGGTTGAGGATTGCAGGAAAAGCTAACTCCGCAGAAGACGCTGCCTTGATTGGGGAAGAAGTAGAAGCCCTTTACACAAACGGCCCAGCAGGAGGTGGAGGAGTAAAGAAATACGTAACTGAAATAGTGGGTATTATTTCCGTATTAATGAATAGAACATCCATAATTGCTCAAACAACCCTTTTTGAATCATGAAATTATACGACATCGCCCATAGCAGAGCAGGAGATAAAGGGAATATTTCAACCCTTTCGGTGATACCCTATGACGAAGCCGATTACGAAATGCTTTGCCAAGAATTAACCGTAGATAAAGTAAAAGCTCATTTGCAAGACATTGTTTCTGGCGAAATTATTCGTTACGAAATGCCCAATATTGCCTCGCTTTTATTTGTATGTCATAACGCTCTTTTAAGTGGAGTAACGACTTCTCTAGCGATGGACACGCATGGGAAAGCATTGAGTTATGCCTTGTTGGAGATGGAGGTTTGAGACTACCCCATCCGATACCTCACCGTTACAATATACCCTTTATTTTGAGGTAATACTTCTACCGTGTCTTCGATGAGTTCGCAGTGG
>JARXAV010000337.1 GCA_029865665.1 Flectobacillus sp.
AGCTCCAGTGGTTACTGTTTCTACGGAAGATGATAACATTGGTAAATCAATGGCTCTTACAGGAAATGTATCGTCGGGTCAACGTTTATTTAATGCCATGTTGGGTTGTTCGCATTGTCACGGAACAAATTCAGTGGGGCATTCGGATAACCGTAATTTACGTGAAATAAAAAAGAGAAAAGGCGATGTAGCACCAACGTTTAACGAAGTATTCAGAAATGGACGTACAGGAACTGCTATGCCATCTTGGGCTCACTTGTCGCCAAAACAAATTGCTGATATTCGTTCATTTATTGTGTCAATTCAAGAAGAGTAAGCATCTAAACACGCTAATATGTTAATCAAGTTATTCAACCAGTGCGATAGCAAATGTCATTTTGCTGTCGCTTTTCTGGTTTTCGGTCTTACAATTGCTTAGACCAAATTTCCTATTAACCAATACTATTAATTCGGTTATCAACAGGCTGAGAATAGCTTAGTAGATAGCAAATTGAACTTTAACGAGGTAAACAACTATCCCCATGAAACAAGTGAAAATTACTAGCCTACTGGCTTTTGTCCTTTGTGTAAATCTTGCCTTCGCTCAGCAAGAGCTTGTTTATGTTACTAATGAAGATGCCAATTCACTAACGGTTCTCGACGGTGGCACGTATGAGTTACTAGCACAAGTTCCCGTTGGTCAACGTCCACGAGGACTTAGAACAAGTGCCGATGGGCGTTTGATTTATGTGGCAACAAGTGGTTCACCAAAATGTCCGCCTTCGATGGCGGATGAAGACTGTGCCAAACTAAAAACCGATAAAAGCAAAGATGGAATTGCCATTGTTGATGCCCTGACCTTAAAAGTGATTGGAACATTACCAAGTGGTTCAGACCCCGAACAATTTGATTTAAGTCCAGACGGAAAAACGATGTACATCGCCAACGAAGATGCCCATTTGATGACCGTAGTGGATATTGTTAAGCGTAAAATTGTAAAACAAATTCCTGTGGGAAAAGAACCCGAAGGCGTTTGTGTAAGTCCTGATGGAAAGTTGGTAGGTATTACGAGCGAGTCGGACAGAAATATTTCGTTGATAGATACTCGAACTTTAAAAGTAATTGTAAAAATCATCGTAGGACAACGCCCTCGTAACCTCGTTTTTTCTTCGGATGGGCATTTTGCCTACGTTTCGGGAGAGTTTGACCAAAGTGTTACGGTGATTGATGTTAAAACAAAAAAAGTGATAAAAACCATCACCTTACCAGAAGGGACTTTACCGATGGGCTTGGTCATAAGTCCAGATAACCGTTATTTGTATGTCTCTAACGGGCGAGCAAAGACGATTTCTGCCATTAATTTAAGTACCAATGCCGTAGAAAAATCGCTAGAAGTAGGCAAAAGACCTTGGGGAATCGCTCTTAGTAGCGATGGTAAGTGGCTATATACCGCCAACGGTTCATCGAATGATATTACTGTAGTGGATGTTCAAACATTTAGCGTTCATAAGAAATTAACCGTTGAAAAAACACCTTGGGGAATTGTGGTAGGAAAAAATGTAAAATAATGGATGGATATGAAAAATCCCCTTCTACATTGCGTAAAAGGGGATTTTTATAAAACTCGTTTATTTAAGTCTCATCAAGACGATAGTTTTCTTAATTCCTAAGTAACTAAACAACCTTCACCGACCAGTTCAATACGATTTCGTCCATTTCTACTTCTACGGCATCTTCGATTGTTCCGACTACATCAAGCGAAAGGGCTTGTACTTCTTGAGCAATGTAGTCTTTGAATGCCAAGACACTCGCAGAAATCTCTGGATTTGAATCTACTAACTGAATCGCAATTTTATCCGTTACTTCAAATCCTGAATCTTTACGGAAGTTTTGCACACGGTTGACAAAATCACGAGCAACGCCTTCTTGACGAAGTTCATCGCTGATATTAATGTCTAACGCAACTGTTAATCCTGCTTCAGATGCGGTTAAGTAACCTGGTAAATCTTCTGTCAAGATTTCTACTTCCGCAGGCGTAATGTCAAATTCTGTATTTGCTAAACGGAATGAGCCTTCTTTTTCTAACAAAGCAATATCTTCCGTATTCATCGTCTGAATCGCTGCGGCTACTTCTTTCATTTTTGGACCAAATTTTGGCCCTAATGCTTTGAAGTTTGGTTTTACTTTCTTCGAAAGAACCCCTGAGGCATCGTCCAAATAAGCAACTTCTTTGATATTTACTTCCGACTTGATAAGCTCGTCCACGTGGCGGATTTGCTCACGAGTTAACTCACTCAAAATCGGAATTAAGATTTTCGATAACGGCTGACGTACCTTGATTCTATTGGTTTTACGTAACGAGTGAACCAATGAACAAATACGTTGTGCCAATTCCATCGACGTTTCTAAGTCGGTATCAATCCAAGCTGATTCTACCGCAGGATAATCCGTTAAGTGAACCGATTCGCTTTGGTCAGCCAAACATTCGGTCATGTTACGGAACAACCAATCGCCATAGAACGGAGCAATTGGCGACATCAACTGAGCAACGGTTTTCAAACAATACGCCAAGGTTTCATACGCCGAAACTTTATCGTTTGTTAGTTCACCTTGCCAGAAACGTCTTCTACCCAAACGCACGTACCAGTTAGAAAGATGGTCGCCCACAAATTCTTGAATAGCACGTCCAGCTTTGGTTGGCTCATACGCATTGAAGGCTTCATCTACTTCACCGATTAAGGTTTGAAGTTTCGATAAAATCCAACGGTCTAATTCTGTGGCAATGCTGATGTCAATTTTTCCTGTTGGTTTATAACCGTCTAGGTTGGCATACAAGGCAAAGAAATTATAGGTATTCGTTAACGTTCCAAAAAACTTATTACGCACTTCCGTGATACCCGCTAAGTCAAACTTGAGGTTGTCCCACGGTTGAGCGTTCGTAATCATGTACCAACGAGTTGGGTCAGCACCGTATTTTTTCAAGGTATCAAATGGATCAACCGCATTGCCCAAACGCTTAGACATTTTGTTGCCATTTTTATCCAAGACTAAACCCGTTGAAACAACATTTTTGAAAGCTACCGAATCAGAAACCATCGTCGAGATAGCGTGAAGCGTAAAGAACCAACCACGAGTTTGGTCAACACCTTCTGAGATAAAATCTGCTGGGTATGATTTTTCAAAAATATCGTTGTTTTCAAATGGATAATGCCATTGAGCATACGGCATTGCACCAGAGTCAAACCAAACGTCAATTAAGTCAGTTTCACGAGTCATTACTTCACCTGCTTCCGAAACCAAGAATACTTCATCCACAAATGGACGGTGTAAGTCTAGGGTTTCATTACTTGCTGATGCTGTGATGAACGCTTCGTTTTGCTTGCGTTGCGTTTCGTTTAACACGTCGCTTGCTAGGGCTTTCTGAACGCCTTCTACTAATTCGGCGATTGAACCGATACAGATTTCAGCATCGTTTTCTGAACGCCAAATTGGAAGTGGAGTTCCCCAATAACGAGAACGAGATAAATTCCAATCCACCAAGTTTTCTAACCAGTTACCAAAACGACCTGTTCCTGTCGATTCTGGTTTCCAGTTAATCGTATTATTCAATTCGATTAATCTATCTTTTACCGCTGTGGTACGGATAAACCACGAATCTAAGGGATAGTACAAAACAGGTTTGTCTGTTCTCCAACAATGTGGATACGAGTGATCAAATTTCTGAACATTAAACGCACGGTTTTCTGTTTTCAATTTAATCGCAATACGTTCATCTACCGAAAGGTATTTATCACGTCCTTGTTTTGCTTTTTCGATTTCTTTTTCTTCTTCCGAAAGGTAAGCTTCCTTCACAAACTCGCCAGCAAAATCCGTTACCTCCGTCACAAAACGACCTGTACGATCTACCAAAGGCACATCTTTACCGTTTTCGTCTTTCACCATGATGGCAGGAATGCCATTTTGTTGAGCCACTCTAAAGTCATCTGCCCCAAATGTTGGAGCCGTATGCACAACCCCAGTACCGTCTTCTGTCGTAACAAAATCACCGATGATTACTTTAAACGCTTCCGTTTCTGGTTGAACATAAGGCATCAATTGTTCGTATTCAATCCCTTCTAAGTATTCCCCTTTGCAGGTAGCTACAATTTTCCACGGAATATTCTTGTCTCCATCTTTGTACGTAACAAAGTCAGCATCTTTGCCTTTTTCTGTAAAATACTTACCGATTAAATCCTTCGCCAATATTACATTGACATTCAAGAACGTGTAAGGGTTGTAGGTATGAACAATCGCATATTCGATGTTCTTTCCAACAGTCAATGCCGAGTTTGAAGGCAATGTCCAAGGCGTGGTCGTCCAAGCTAAGATGAATAAATCACCACTTAAACCAGCGACATCGTCAAATAAGAAAGCCGATTTACCCGTATGTTTTACTTTAAACTGCACGGTCATTGAAGTATCTTTTACCTCACGATAACAACCAGGTTGGTTCAATTCGTGGGAAGATAAACCCGTTCCAGCAGCAGGAGAATACGGTTGAATGGTATAGCCTTTATACAGTAAGTCTTGTTTGTAAAGCTTCTGTAATAAATTCCAAACCGATTCAATGTAGTTATTTTCGTAGGTAATATAAGGGTCTTCTAAGTCCACCCAGTAGCCCATTTTTTCGGTTAATTCATTCCACTGATCGGTGAATTTCATAACCGTCTCACGGCATTTTTTATTATATTCTTCCACGGTAATTTTCTTACCGATGTCTTCTTTGGTAATGCCTAATTCTTTTTCTACTTGAAGCTCTACGGGTAAGCCGTGTGTGTCCCAGCCTCCTTTACGCTTTACCTGTTTCCCTTTGAGGGTTTGGTAACGACAGAAAATATCTTTAATGGTACGAGCCATCACGTGGTGAATACCAGGCGTACCATTTGCCGAAGGAGGTCCTTCGTAAAAGGTAAAGCTAGGGTGTCCCTCACGAGTTTCGATTGATTTCTCGAAAACATTATTTTCCTGCCAATATTTCAGGATTTCATCCGCAACCTGACCGTAATCTAGGTTTTTATATTCTTTAAAATTCATATCGAAGCCCCCATCCCATTGGGGGAGTTAATGACGTATCGCTCCCCTTGGGTTACAGGGAGTTCTACAAAATTACAATAAATGAATCGGTTTTGGAAGAAAGCATAAAAAAATGAAATCGTATTCCAACCTTCAGTTCGCTTCTTGTATCTTTAGAACAAAAACATCTTAACGAAAATTCAACCATGAAAACCTCATTTATTGGTATCCTATTGGCAATTACCGCACTGATGAGTGCTTGTACTTCGGTAGAAGTTACTCCAGATAAGAAAATCATTACGGAATCCTCAAGTTTTTTGATTGGGAAGTGGCTTCCAACCTACATCGTTCAAAATGCGGGAGAAACCAAATGGACAACCATTCAAACATTTGCAGCATTGCCTACTTATGAGTTCACGAGCGAAGGTAAATTTCTAGTGAATGGAAAAGCTACCGAAGACTGTTGCCCTAGAATTGGAAAAACGTATTCGGCTAAGGATGGACAAATTACCTTTTCAGACTTCAATAGTTGCCCTAATGTAATGTGTATCGCCTTGGCTTATGATCCGTGGAAATTCTCACAAGGCACAGGTGATACCTTGATTTTGCAAGAAACAACAAGCCGAGCAAAATATATTCGTGCTAAATAAGAAGCCTAAAAGCATTATTCTTGTTCTCTGTGACAGGATAATGCTTTTATATGTTTGCTTATCTTTGTTTCATGAATAAAGCAGCACTTAGACAATTATACCTTCAAAAACGCAAAGCAATGGCTTCTGAAGCGGTACACGAACAGAGCCTTTTGATAAAACAACGCTTTTTTGAGTCGATAGACTTATCGAATGTCCACTATCTTCATACGTTTCTTCCTATACTCAAACAGCAAGAAATTAATACCTTGTTAATTGTGGATGAATTGCGAGCTACCTATCCGCATATCAAACTAGTTGTGCCACGTAGCCTGCCCGAAACAGGTGAGTTAGAACACTATTTGTACGATTCCACCCAGCTTGAATTGAGTAAATGGGGTATTCCAGAACCAATCCCTAACCATACTACAAGAGTAGCCGAGGAATTGATTGATGCCGTGTTAGTGCCAATGCTAGTTGCCGACGAGCAAGGTAATCGGGTTGGGTATGGAAAAGGGTTTTATGACCGTTTCCTACAAAAATGTCGTCCCGATATTCAAAAAATAGGTTTGTGTTTTGAAGAACCAATCCTACAAATAGCCGATACCAATGCCTTGGATATTCCGCTTTCGGTTGTAGTAAGTCCCCTGAAAGTCTTCGTTTTTAACACTTCTTACACAGGTTTATAGTTGTAAAAAAGCGATATAATATAAAACTATTGTAATAAAGACTCAAAAAATCTTTTCTCTTCCAAGTTTATAGCGTAATTTTGCGGACTTTTTATGTGTTTGCAAGACAGTGAAAATCAATAATTTATTTTTAGAATAAGTTTTGTTTTATTCTTGAAAAACCTCAATCAGAAAACCATGGCCTGTATGTCGTTTAAACGAATGTTGTTGATTGCAATGTTCCTTGGAGTTAGGTCGCTGATGGCACAATCTATCAGTACTCAATTGCACCCGATTCAGGTAGAAAGCAAGTTATTTGCAACAAAATACATTTATGACCGTCAAACGATTGATAGTCCTTTTGGCTTGCAAATTCCTTTGTTACAGTTAAAAGATCCAGAAGTAAGCAGCGAGTTTTTGCGGTTTAAGCAACAACGAAAAGCAATTCAGACCATCAGTGTATGTTCGACCTTGTTTTCGCTCTATGCCATTCTGAATCGAGACAAAATCAATAACAGTACCTATTGGTCTGTTGTCGGAACAACCGCTTTAGCATCGTGGTATTTAAACTTACGGTCAACGGGGCATCTCTATAAATCCATTCAGCGTTATAATACGCTTGTAGGTAATAACCAACTCGGATTTATATTAGAGCGAAACACCTTCAACCAACAAGCGGTTGTAGGGTTAGCACTCAAACATGAATTTTAAATTTTTATTAATAATTAATTACGTAAAACAATGAAAGTAGCAGTAGTCGGAGCCACAGGTTTGGTCGGTGGCGAAATATTGAAGGTTTTAGCGGAACGCAACTTCCCTGTAACAGAACTTATTCCAGTAGCCTCAGCACGTTCTGTGGGTAAACAGGTAGAGTTTAAGGGTAAGCAATATACCGTTGTAGGCTTCGAAGATGCTATCAAGATGAAACCAGCCGTTGCTATTTTCTCAGCGGGAGGTTCAACGTCTTTAGAAACAGCTCCTTTATTTGCAGCAGCAGGCATCACCGTAGTAGATAATTCATCTGCATGGCGTATGGACCCTACTAAAAAATTAGTAGTACCAGAAATCAATGCTCAGACATTGACGAAAGAAGACAAAATTATTGCAAACCCGAACTGCTCAACTATTCAGATGGTTGTAGTAATGAATCCTTTGCATAAAAAATATAAAATCAAACGTGTGGTTGTTTCTACGTACCAATCAGTAACAGGTACAGGAAAGGCAGCGGTTGATCAAATGTTTGCTGAACGTGAAGGTCGTACAGATGTACCTGCGGTATACCCATACAGAATTGACATGAACGTTTTACCACATATTGACTCGTTTTTACCTAACGGTTACACCAAAGAAGAAATGAAAATGGTGAACGAAACGAAGAAAATAATGATGGATGATTCTATTGCTGTAACGGCTACTACGGTTCGTATTCCAACAGTAGGCGGACACTCAGAATCAGTAAATATTGAGTTTGAAAACGACTTTGATTTACAAGAAGTAATTGATATTTTATCTCAAGAGGAAGGCGTAATAGTACAAAATGATTCTGCTAATCTTGAGTATCCAATGCCATTGACAGCACACGGAAAAGACGAAGTATTTGTTGGTCGTATCCGTCGTGACGAAAGTCAAGCTAATACATTGAACTTGTGGATTGTTGCAGATAACCTACGTAAAGGAGCTGCTACAAACGCTGTTCAAATCGCTGAATACCTAGCGAAAAACGAACTATTGTAGTGTAAATAGGTTTGAGAGGTGTAAAAGACAGAAAATCTGTACTTTGCATAAAAGCCGAGGCCTTGAGGTCTCGGTTTTTTTTTTTCCTAATTCCTAAAAAATAAGCATTCACCTATGCGTACGAATCAAATGTGTGAGTATAAATACTTTATTTTTTCAAATATGAGAATAATCATATTTGAAATGTAACGTAGCTTTATAACTTTGTGAAAAGAGGAAAGATGGAGTATGTTATTGTTGGATTAATTTATTATTATTCCCAAATTAAATTTTTAAAATATTTTATTTTTTCTTGATATATTTCAATTATTAACCCAACCACCGTATATTTGTGAAATTTTTGGGGAAAGTATCCTCCTAATACACCCATAGTATATACGTAAAATAAAACTTACTTAAAGTTATGAATACAGAAGTGGAAGAAAAAACCCGTTACTCAGAAGAAGAACTTAAAGAATTTGAAGCCATAATAACCACCAAATTGGATGAAACTCGTGGAGAACTGAATTACATTCGTGAAGCACTCCACAAGCGTAATGACCCAGGTACAGACACTACTGCGGGGAATTCAAAACCAATGGAAGATGGAGCAGATACTTCAGAAAAAGAAAGCCAGAGCCAGTTGGCTTCTCGCTTACAAAAATTTGCTACTCAATTAGAAAATGCCCTTATCCGTATTAAAAACGGTACGTATGGTGTATGTATTGACACGGGCAAACTGATTCCGAAAGAGCGTTTGAGAGCTGTGCCACACACACAACAAACAATCGAAGCGAAATTGATGAAACAACGTTAGTCTAAATCAACGGTTCAAAGCTGTTGTTTAATTAACCCGAAGATAAAAAACACTACTTCGAAACAATAATGAACTATGACTAAAAAGCGGGCAACCGCTTTTTTTGTTTTAAATTCGTGCTTATGAAACTAATCGAGCCAAACGGATTGATAGACAATCTCTATAAATACGTAAATACGAATATCGAACTCGCTAAACTTGAAGTGCAAGAACGAATAGAAGAGGGAATCAAACGAGTATTGTTAATTGGAGCGATGGCTATCGTGGCTTTATTATTTTTACTCTTCTTTTTTATCACATTCGCACTTGTATTAAACCATTTACTTGGTGCAAGTCCTTATGTAGGATTTTTAGTAGTAACGCTATCACTAGGTGGAATTTTAGGAGTGGCAGCGGTTTTCGGACAGAAGAAGCTGGGACAAAATAGTCAAAAGGAGTTGGTTGATGATAAAGATTAATCGCTTTTTCGCTGTAAGAAGTGTATTATTTTATAATTTTGCTACAATTTATTCCACCTTCATCGTGTTAAGATAAATAAATAAGATGTTTCCAGTAAAGAACCAACTATCACTAGCCGAACGTAAAAAAGAATTACGAGCGGAAGCTGATTTCTATAAACATAGCATTGACGAACAAGTGGTACAATTAAAAAGTCAGGCTATTCGAGTGAGTACGAGAAGTCTCATCATCGCTAGTGTGCTTTTAGGAACATATTTATTGTTTAAATTGATTACTCCAAGTGAGGAGGAAGAGAATGGAGGTAAAATAGCATCAAATCCCAATGCTCCAGTTGTTATCAATGCTGCTGAAAATACGGACTCTTGGCTTGTGAAGTCCATTAAAGGATACATGTTATCTTTTTTGGTGGGAATTGCTCGAAATAAAATAATGGCAGCGATTGCTATGCTGAAAGATTCAAATGCAAAATAACTTACTAAATAGCTTTTGGAATGTAAAAACTACCCAAAAGAAAGCGTTTGCTATATTGATTGATCCTGACGGCCTTACTGAAGAGCGATTAAGTAGTTTATTGACCTTGTGTAGGGGTAATAAAATTGATTATTTCTTTGTTGGAGGAAGCTTAATTACCAATGATGTGATGGATCAAACCATCAGGATGATTAAAAAAGAAACTACTGTACCTGTTATCTTATTTCCTGGGAATAGTCTGCATATCAGTAGTTTAGCAGACGGAATTTTATTTCTTTCATTAATATCAGGTCGTAATGCTGAATTTTTGATTGGTCAACAAGTAGTAGCTGCTCCTGTACTAAAAGCAAGTGGTTTGGAAATCATGCCAACAGGATATATGTTAATAGATGGCGGACGACCAACAACGGTTTCTTATATGTCCAATACCAATCCAATTCCTCATAACAAGCCAGCAATTGCTGCTTGTACAGCTATGGCTGGAGAAATGTTAGGACTCAAAGTGATGTATTTGGATGCAGGAAGCGGGGCAGAAAACAGTGTTAGTCCTGCAATGGTGTCGGCAGTAAGACAAGCGGTTGACACCCCTATTATTGTTGGAGGAGGCATTGATTCTTCTGAAAAAGTAAAAGAATTATTGGAGGCAGGAGCCGATATTGTTGTAGTCGGTAATGGAATCGAAAAAGATATGTCGTTGATAAAAGAGATTGCTCAAGTGGTGGAGTCTTTTAGCAACAACTGATTAGGTATATTAGAATTTTAAATATACCCCAAAAATTGTAATTGGTGCAATTTTTGGGGTATTCTCATTTTGAAATAGAAGCCTTCGAATTTGGGAATATGGGTAAAATGAATGAGCCATATTTACCGTTTTAGGATGAATAAGACCGTAATTGAACAAAAATTGCTGTTGCTAAATCCTAAAAAAATCCTTAAATTCACTTCGTATTATTAAGAAACTAATAAGTGGTGAGGAGATATAGTCGCTTTATTATTAGTACTTAATAGATTGACAACGAAATAGTTATCTTACACATAAATTTATCTTTTAATTTTAAAACAATCATACTAACAAAATGGCTGGAGTAAACAAAGTAATTTTACTAGGCAATTTAGGTTCTGACCCTGAAATTAGATCATTACCTAGTGGTTCTAAAGTAGCATCATTTAGTATTGCAACTTCTGAGGCTTATAACAATAAAGAAGGTCAACGAGTTGAACAAACAGAATGGCATAGAGTTGAACTTTGGGATGGACTAGCAAATATTGCAGAACAATACCTTAAAAAAGGCAGAACTGTCTATGTAGAAGGTAAAATTAGAACGGAAGAATATACAGATAAAGATGGTATCGCTCGAAAAACGACAAAAATTAGAGGGACATCTATGACTTTAGTAGGAGGTAATCCTGACAGTGCAGCCAACGGCGGCGGTCAACCACAAGGAGGTTATGCAGCACCAGCTCCACAACCTAGACCAGCTCCAACGCCTGCCCCGGCTCCAGTTCCTGATTTTCAGGCTGGTGAAGAGGATGATTTACCTTTTTAACCTTATTTAATGGGGGCTAATAAGTCCTAGGTTCTAATACATAGGACTTATTAAACACTCCTTATCTTTAACTTAATAAACAAAACAATTGGAAACTCGATTATCTGACGAATCTTACCAGATTAAGGTGTTTTTAGCACAAGTTGAAAACACCTCATCATACAGTATTTATGGAATCAATACCGTGATTCTACTTGGTCTTCTCTTCCTTTCCGCTATGTTAGCAGGCTCGGAAGTTGCTTTTTTCTCGCTTTCTGCCGATGAAAGAGCTGCTTGCCGTGAGAGTGATAGCAGCAGTGAACGAATGATTGCCAAGTTGTTAGATAAACCTCAACAACTGTTAGCTACGCTGTTGATATTCATTAATTTAGTGAATATTACCTTCGTCACTATCTCCACTTTTATTACCGAACAAATTTTGGGCCCAGCGGAAAAGGATTCGCTAGTTGCTACCCTAATTTTATTGGTTGGTGTCACCTTCGTGATTACTTTTTTTGGTGAGTTGATTCCTAAAGTATGGGCCCAACAAAATAATCTTCGCTTCGCAAAGTTGACTGCTCCGATTATTGAAGTGGCCACTGTTATCTTTCAGCCTTTATCATCCCTGCTACTCGGAATTAGTAATATTATTGAAAAACGAGTAGAGCGTAAAGGATATACCATTACGGCAGATGAGCTAAATCATGCCTTGGAAATTACTACGGGAGAAGGTACTTCTGAACAAGAAAAAGATATTCTAAAAGGAATTGTTAACTTTGGAAGTACGGCTGCAAAAAGTGTGATGAGGTCGAGAAGAGATTTGACTGCTTTTGATATTACGATTAATTTTCATGAATTAATGGATAAAATCAATAAGTCAGGTTATTCAAGAGTACCTGTTTATAAAGAAACGATTGATAAAATTGAAGGTATTTTATACATCAAAGATTTATTGCCTCACCTCGAAAAAGACGAACATTTTGTTTGGCAAAACTTAATTCATCAGGCATTTTTTATTCCAGAAAGTAAAAAAATAGATGATTTACTCTACGATTTTCAAGAAAAACGAGTACACATGGCCGTAGTGGTGAATGAGTATGGTGAAACGGAGGGTATCGTTACGATGGAGGATATTATTGAAGAAATTGTTGGTGATATTAACGACGAATCCGACGAAGACGATTTAGGTTATGTTAAACTTCCTGACGGTTCTTTTGAGTTTGAAGGGAAAATTTCACTAAATGATTTATGTAGAGCGTTAAGTATTGATAATGATTCGTTCGATAAAGTAAGAGGTGATAGTGAGTCGCTTGGAGGTTTATTGATTGAACTATTTACTCGCTTACCTCATGCAGGGGAAGAAATTGTTCATGATAAATATACTTTTAGAATTGCATCAGTTGATACCCGACGTATTAAGAAAGTGAAAGTGATGTTGAAACCTGAAGAGGTTGAGTCAGAAGATAAAGATGCGGAGAAAAAGTAGTTTCTCTCATTAAAAAGGTAAACGCAAGAATTTGTACAATTCTTGCGTTTATTTGTTTTAGCCAAGTCAAAAATATGAAATATGCTTAAAAGAGCGACATTACTGTTACTAGCTATGATACTAGTGATTGCCTGTAAAGAAAAAACCGTAGAAGCTGTTCCTAATGATAATTTTGACGGAGCTACTGATCAAGGCTTGATTGAAAATACCGATATAGATGAGGCTTCTGGACTTGTGGCAAGTTTGAATAATAAAAATATGCTTTGGACGCATAACGACAGTGGCGATAAAAATAGAATCTTTTCGATTGATACTTTAGGAAAAGGGAAACGAGAGTTTTATTTAGAAGGAGCAGAAAATCGTGATTGGGAAGATATGGCAATAAGCTCTTTTGAAGATGGAGCGTATTTATATGTGGCTGATTTTGGAGATAATATCGCTCAGTATAGTGATTGTACTATTTATCGTTTCCTCGAACCTAAAATCAACAGTGCTACTCCTCAGAGTAATACCATCAAAAACGTTCAGAAAATAAGTTATCGTTATTCCGATGGAGCAAGAGATGCCGAGTGTTTACTGATTGACCATAAGACCAAGGATATTTATATTTTAACGAAACGAGAATTTAAGCAACGTTTGTATCGTTTGCCTTATCCACAGTCTTATACCCAAATGATGACGGCAGAGTTTGTGGAAGATGTATCCTTTTCAACCGCTATTAATACGTTGTTTTATATTACTGCTGGAGATGTTTCGCAGGATAATCAGGAACTATTGGTGAGAAACTATGGAACTATTTATCATTGGCGAAGGGCTGCTAATGAGACCATTCCGATGATGTTGGCTCGTCCTGCTTCGTTACTTCCTTATAATTATAACTCTACTAAGGAGCCTCAAGGAGAAGGAATCTGCTTTGCTAAAAATGGCTTAGGTTATTATACCATTGGCGAAACAAGCGATGCGTTAGTTCCTGTGCATTTGTATTGGTATGCTAGGCAGAAATAAGAAAGAGGGATGCGAACTTAAATCGCATCCCTCTTTTTTTATTTCTCTAAAATTCTCAATTTGGCAAAACTCAATAAGAGAACCTTCTCTCCTATTCCGCCTTCAAATAAGATTTTGGCTTTGCGGTCGCTTCCATTTACTTCTACTTCTTTCACTGCACCGAAGCCAAATTTCAAATGTTCCACTCGGTCACCAGCAACCAATACCGACGTGTCGCTCGGCTTAAAATCGCCAGATGGTGTGTGGTTCGTCGCTGCGGGTTTACTCGAAACCACAATCTTTTTATCTACAGGCGTTAAATTACTTGCAGGTGTTTTTTTAGTGGAATTTACAAAACTTGGGGCTGCTGTACTAGAGGTTTCTCTACGCACAAATCCTTGAGGAATGCGAGGTTCTTCCACTCGACGAATATTTTTTGCCAGTTGCAAATACATCGGATTAATATCATCTAAGAAACGGCTTGGTTCGCAAGGTTTTAAACGACCATACTGGTAACGAGTTTCGGCATAAGACATCACTAAACGCTTTTCGGCACGAGTGATTGCTACGTAAAACAAACGACGTTCCTCCTCCAAATCTTGACGACTTTGAAGCATCATTTGACTAGGGAATAAATCCTCCTCCATTCCCACGATATAGACATGGTTGAATTCCAAGCCCTTCGCTCCGTGGATGGTCATCATCGTAATACGGTCGTTGTCGCCATCGGGGTCATCTTGGTCGGCTGTCGTCAACAAGGACACCGACTGTAGGAAACTCGAAAGGGATTTATCTTCCGTTTCAGGACTATCGACAAACTGTTTGATGGAGTTTAATAATTCCTGTACGTTTTCGTAACGAGACAAGCCTTCTACCGTTTTGTCTTCGTGTAATTCCTTCAACAAACCTGATGTTTTAGCAACGTGAGCCGCAATTTCATAGGCATCTTTTTGTTGACTTTCTACCATCAATTTGAACGACTTGATTAAATCGGCAAAGCCTTCAATGGTATCTGCAAAACGTCCTGCCTGAAACTGACGAATATTCGCAACAATCTCCCAAATAGGTTCTTGACGTTCGGCAGCCGTTAATTCTAATTTAGCGATGGTCGTGTCTCCAATCCCTCTTTTGGGTAAATTAATAATCCGTTTGAAAGCTTCTGTATCTCGTTGGTTAATGATAAAACGTAAATATGCCAGAACATCCTTAATTTCACGACGTTGGTAAAAAGAAAGCCCGCCAATAATTCGGTATTTCAAATTCAGTTTGCGTAAGGCTTCTTCAAAAGCACGAGACTGAGCATTGGTTCTATATAAAATGGCAAAATCCGTATTTCTGAGTCCGTTAGCC
>JARXAV010000259.1 GCA_029865665.1 Flectobacillus sp.
TTAACTTGGGCAATGATTTACAAGTTCTAAGGAAAAATTTGTAAGGTAGTCGAAAATTGATTTAAATTTCGACTACCTTTAACGATAATTCTGTAAACAATTCCATAATCCTTTTAAATTTCAACTACTATGTCACAACAAAAACCCACTTGGATTCCTATGTTAATTTTGCTTGCTGTAGCACTTGCAGCGGCATTCGTACCAGGCCCAGGAGCTGCCATCACTGAAGGTATTAACTCTGGAGACACAGCTTGGATGTTGGTTTCATCTGGTTTAGTTCTTTTAATGACTCCAGGCTTAGCATATTTCTACGGAGGTATGGTTAATCACAAAAATGTTATTTCAACAATGTTGCAGTCATTCATCGCAATGGGTGTAATTACATTGATTTGGGTAATTTTCGGTTTCTCTTTAGCATTCGGTGATTCAATCGGTGGTTTTGTAGGAAATCCAATGACATTCTTCATGTTCAAAGGTGTATTTGATGGTAAGCCTTGGCCTTTGGCAGCTACTATTCCATTCGCTTTGTTTGCTTTCTTCCAAATGAAATTTGCGGTAATCACTCCTGCGTTAATTTCAGGTGCTTTGGCTGAACGTATCAATTTCCGTGCATTCGTATTATTCATGGTATTATTCTGTGTGATTGTTTATGCTCCATTAGCTCACTGGACATGGCATCCAGATGGTTGGTTGTTCAAATACGGTGTGTTAGACTTCGCAGGTGGTACTGTTGTACACATGTCTGCTGGTTGGGCTGCATTAGCAGGTGCTATTTACTTAAAACGTCGTAAGTCTCACGTTGAAGCGAACATTTTACCTCCAGCAAACATCCCTTACGTATTATTAGGAACAGCTTTATTATGGTTCGGTTGGTTCGGTTTCAACGCAGGTTCAGCAGTAGGTGCAGGTCCATTAGCAGTAACAGCATTCGCTACAACACACGTTGCAGCAGCAGCAGCAGGTTTATCATGGGTTTTATTTGATGTAACTCGTGGACGTAAAGTTTCTGCATTAGGTTTCTGTATCGGTGCGGTTGTTGGTTTAGTAGCAATCACTCCAGCATCAGGTTTTGTTTCGGTAACAGTAGCTATCTTTATTGGTACAGTAGCAGCAATCGTTTCTAACATCGCAGCACACTGGAGAGCTAACTCGAAATTAGATGATACATTAGACGTATTCCCTTGCCACGGTATGGGCGGTATGATGGGTATGCTATTGACAGGTTTATTTGCTTCTAAAGCGATCAACGCTGCAGTAGTAGAAGAAGGTTTATTCGTATCTGGAGACCCTGCTTTATTCATCAAACACTTGGTAGCATTAGTAGTAGTTTCTGCTTTCGCTTTTGGTGCATCATTCGTTTTATTATTCATCACTGACAAAATCATCCCTCTTCGTGTAACTGAAGAAGAAGAAAGATTAGGTCTTGATATCTCTCAACACGACGAGTCTATCGCTGAAGCTTAATAAAAACTAACAATATTGTAACATAGCCACAAGTAATGGTTCTTGTGGTTTTGTTTCAGAAGGAAAGTTGTCTGTCTCTGACGGGCAACTTTTTGCGTTTAATGAGTCAGTATTCGTTAATAGAATATCCGTTATCAGAAATAGGGATATTAAGTAATGATTTTAAATTATGAATTTTAAATTTAATGTCCTACTAATCAAGTCTATCTATGTAGTTAAATATGTCGGGGTACTTAAATCCAAAATCCAACATTCAAAATCCATCATTCTCATAGAAGTTTTTCCCATAAAAAAAGCCATTCCTGTCACGGAATAGCTTTAGACTTATAATCTCTTCTTATGTTCTTAGTGTTTTTCGTAAACCTGTTCAGGTTCTTCGACTTCTACTAACATTTTTTCATTGATAGCAACTAATTGTACTTGCTTCGTTTCGTTGATTAATAGCGGGTCATATTTTGCGGTAATACGTACATAGTTTTCTGTGAATCCTTGCATCTGACCATCTTCGATATCTTCTTCAAACAAGACTGTAAATGTCTTTCCTAGTTGTTGTTCGTAGAAATAACGGCGTTTTTTGTCTGATAAAATGTGAAGCATTTTAGAACGCTCTGAACGCTTGCTCTGTGGTACTACAGGTTTGATTGCTACAGCAGCTGTATTTTCTCTCTCTGAGTAGGTAAAAACATGCAAATAGCTAATCGGTAACTCATTAATAAAGTTGTATGATTCTAAAAACTCTTCTTCCGTTTCGCCAGGATGCCCCACAATTACATCTACGCCAATACAGCAGTCAGGCATAAGTTGCTTTATTTTCGTGACACGGTCGAGGTATAAATCACGTTTGTAACGACGCTTCATTAACGCCAATACTTTGCTCGAACCCGATTGTAAAGGAATATGGAAATGGGGTACAAAACGTTTTGACTGTGCTACGAATGCAATGATTTCGTCGGTCAAGAGGTTTGGTTCAATAGAAGAAATTCTAAAGCGGTCAATTCCATCAACTTCATCCAAGGCTTTAACTAAATCGAAAAATGTCTCTTCTCGTTGTCCGTTCCGAAGACCAAAATCTCCAATATTAACGCCTGTCAATACAATTTCACGTACTCCACTAGCCGCAATTTCTTGGGCAGCTTTCACCACGTTTGCAATAGTGTCCGAACGACTAGCTCCTCTTGCCAGCGGAATGGTACAGTATGAGCATGGATAATCACAACCATCCTGTACTTTCAAGAAAGTACGAGTACGGTCATTTAACGAATAGGAAGTATGATAATCAACCGCTTCTTCAATGGATTGATTATAGACTTTCGCTTTTGTACCCGTAGGTTCTTTCACAAAACCGTCTAATAAATCTATTAATTGAAATTTTTCAGCAGCTCCCAAAACAGCATCAACTCCTTCAATATCAGCAATTTCTTGTGGTTTTAATTGAGCATAACATCCGATAATGGTTACGTAACCATCTGGGTTTATTTTCTTGGCTTCTTTAACGATTTTCTTACACTTCTTGTCTGCATTTTCCGTAACAGAACAGGTATTTATAATAAAAATGTCTGGTTCTTGATTGAACTCTACTTTCGTATATCCTTTATTTTCAAACATTCTCGAAATCGTGGATGTTTCGGAATAGTTTAGTTTACAGCCGAGTGTGTAGAAGGCTACTTTTTTCTTAGCTTCTACAGAATCTAGTATATGTTCGGATGATTGCATTGATTTCATGGCGTTTTAATGACGAGTAGCCGTTCAAAAACAGCTATTCTAAGCAAGTACAAAG
Source organism: Flectobacillus sp. (assembly GCA_029865665.1). The sequence goes on from JARXAV010000259.1 coordinate 3,242, forward strand.
GTAAGACTATTTCTTTAAAAAGTCTTCGTATGCGTGTTGAAGAAAGGCCTGTCCCGTTTTTAAAGTAGCTAAGTTGGTGCTTCCTCCTTGCTGAATCTGATGTTTTCCTTGATTGTCGTAAGTAAGCCAGCCTTTTTGATTCAATACACCAAAGCCATCGTTGAAAGCAAAGTAGGCGAATGGTTTATACTCAGGACTAAACAGATTTTTAGACCAAGTATATTGCTCATTGGGTATGTTGAGTTGTGCTAGAAGGCTTTTAGCTAAGTCGTTTTGAGAACAGACTGACTTGTTTTTTCCAAAGAAAGCAGGGTCGATAGCACCACCCGTCCAAAGCATGGGTATATGGAAGTCTTCAATTTTGGATGGATTTTCGGGCATTCGATGACCGTGGTCGGCTAGGATGATGACAATGGTATTATTCCACCAAGTCTGTTTTTTAGCACTTCTTATGAAGTTTCCCAAACTTTGGTCTGTATAATGATGAGCATTAACGAATAATTGCTCTTCTGAATTCCCTTGGAACGTTTTTGCAACGGGAACTTCAAAAGGTTCGTGACTGCTTAATGTAAAAAAGTTGATGAAAAAAGGTTGTTGAGCTGTTTTTAGGTCAGTTAATATTCGATTAAAAACAACATGATCGTGAGCTCCCCATTTGGAGTTCATATCTTTTTCGTCAAAACTGTCTTTATTGATGAAATGCTGTATTTGCCCCTGTAACATATACGATTTTATATTGGCAAATTCAGGTTCGCCACCATAATACCAACTGGTTGAATAGCCATTTTGAGCAAAATCTTGACTCAAAACAGGAAGTTTTACCGTTTTTTTAGGCATTGTCATAATACTTTTAGTCGGTTGGGCAGGGTAGCCACTCAAAATAGCGACCAGCCCTTTGTCCGAACGGTCACCGCTGGCATAACATTGTGAAAAGAAAATACTTTCCTTAGTAAGTTGTTCAAGCTCTGGCAGAATTTCTTTACCTTGTTCTTTGCGGAACATCAATTTATAGCTTAGACTTTCCCAAGTAATGATTAAAACATTGGGTTTTGTAATGCCTTTTTTAAGAACGGACTGTGTAATACCTTTGTCCTGATACAACGAATCTATCCGTTGAGTTACTTCTTTTTCAGGTAAATACAAATACGGGTTTGATTGATTAGACGTTTGATTGACGATGGAATCAAAGAAATTCCAGTCGGTATTTATAGCTGCTTGGTTAGCATATAAATTGGTTGAAAAATAAACGCTACTCTGATTCATCGGGGCAATTTGGAAGCCACCTCGAATGGGAATGATTAAAAAGCCAGCCAGCGTCAATCGGAAAAAGGGTGCTATTTTATACGTTTTACTCTGGTAGGGAATACTAAAACAGTAGGTGTCAAATAGCATTTTTGTTAGACCTATAAGTAACAGAAAGCAAAAACTTAAAGCACCCAAAGGCGAAGAACTAGCTGAACCCAACATCTCAATCGGATGAGACAGATACATAAGTGGAGTTGCATCCAACCGATAGCCCCATGCAGTATATAGTTGTAAATCTACACAAATGAGTATTGCACTCATGAAACCTACGGTATAGGTGTAATATCGAACAACTTTTACCAGTTTGTTTTCGGGGTCTATACAGCCAAATAGTGAAAGCATTAGTGCAGGAAGTACACTCAAATAGGCAGCAAACGATAAATCCATTTTTAAGCCGTGGATGATTATCAGTACAATTGTTTTTACTGAAAGCGTTGCCGTTTTTTCAAAATGGTATGCAAGAAATAATAGCTTTGCGATCAAGAAATGGGCAATCCAAAGTATATAGTAATTCCGATAGAATTTCAGATTTGTTTTGAAGAGATACACGATAGATTTATTGTTAAGTGAATATTATTGATCTTGTGTAAAATATAACATTCAATTAATCTAAAGTAGTTCATTCTTTTTAATAGATTTTTTAAGATATGGGAAAAGCAAAAGCCCATCATTTCTGACGGGCTTTCGTATATTCTTAATCAAAAAAACGAAATTAGAACTTTGCAGTTTTAACAGTTTTGATGATACGAGCAGCAACTTTGTATGGATCTGCAGCAGAGTTTGGACGACGATCTTCCAACCATCCTTTCCATCCTTTTTGTACCGCTGCGATAGGGATACGGATAGAAGCACCACGGTCAGATACACCGTAAGAGAATGAGTCGATTGATTGAGTTTCGTGTTTACCAGTTAAACGTAAGTGGTTATCTGGACCGTAAACTTCAATGTGTTCTTTTACAACTGGAGCAAATGCTTCACAGATAGCGTCATAAACTTCTTTGTTACCTGCTGTTCTTAAAGCAGTGTTAGAGAAGTTAGCGTGCATACCTGAACCATTCCAGTCAGTATCGCCAAGTGGCTTACAGTGGTAGTTAACCCATAAACCGTATTTTTCACACGTTCTTTCCAATAAGTAACGAGCAACCCAGATTTCATCACCTGCTTGTTTCGCTCCTTTTGCAAAACATTGGAATTCCCACTGACCAGCAGCAACCTCAGCGTTGATACCTTCAACGTTTAAGCCAGCTTGTAAGCAGTATTCTAAATGTTCTTCGATAATGTTACGACCGTAAGCATTTTTAGCACCTACTGAACAGTAGTATGGACCTTGTGGACGTGGGTACCCGTTTGCTGGGAAACCAAGAGGAAGGTTTGTAGCTAAGTCATACAAGAAATATTCTTGTTCGAAACCAAACCAGAAATCATTGTCATCATCTTCGATAGTAGCACGACCATTTGATTCGTGAGCATTACCGTTAGAATCTAAAACTTCGCACATTACAAGGTATGCAGGAGTTCCTAATAAAGAACGTTCTGGATCCTTACAGATATAAACTGGCTTCAACTGACAGTCAGAAGAACCACCTGGAGCTTGCTCAGTAGAAGAACCATCAAAAGACCACATATCACAGTCTTCTAATTTACCGCTGAAATCGTTTTCGATTTTAGTTTTGCTTCTAAGGCTTTGAACTGGTTTATAACCATCGAGCCAAATGTACTCAAGTTTAGCTTTTGCCATGATAATTAACAGAGATTTTATTATTTAGTAACGATTTTCTTAATTATGACACAAATATAAACGCATTTATGAGAATAATCCAAAAAAAAACGAAGAATTAGTTTAAAATTTATCCTCTTTTTTTTTGTTTTTCATTTAGTGTTAAAATAACGTAAAATAATAGTACTATACCGTTAAATGGCGAATTATATTTTGTCTATCTCAAAAATACGAGATATAATTTTGGTATTGCAAGGAGATGCCAAATATTTCTCGAAGTTCTAATTTTTATTATATTTTTTCTTTGATGTGTTAAGTAAATTTTAAAATTCTAGGTTTTGTATTAAATTGGTTTCAGTCTTTTGTTTGTAAATACTTGAATTAGAGGTCTGAAAACATACGCATTATTAAGTAATTGTACTCAATAATGCTTTTTTTACTTCTTTTTAGGCCTTATTATGCTGTTTTTTCCGTTTTTAGCTAGTAGGACACATTTAGTTATTTGTTTTTGAATGCTTGTTTTTTGAAAATCTTCCTTATATTTTTGGAAACGGGTATTTACAATGCGTTATTCTTTGTATTGTTCTAACCCAATAGTCAATATAGTTAAATGTTGTTTTGCCAATCTGTTTTCAACGTAAATAGTATAGATTTGATAAAGTTTACTACATTACTTTGTCCGTTTCGCTTATAGGGTAGTTAATCAAAACACTTCATTAATAAAGGTTACGTTGAGCCATCAGGTGGGTGACGTATTTAAATTTACGTTGTTTTATTATTTCACAGTCCTGATTGTAGGACTCTCAAAATTTTCACAGTTTAATTTTAGCAAGTTTTATGGCAATAGCAAGATTTAAAGCACTGGAACTGGCTCAGAATCGTCAGCCAGTCTCTGTTAAACTGCCTACTGAAAAAGTTACCGACTTTTATGGTAGTAATACATTTAATGACGAAGTAATGCGTTCGTTATTGAGTCCAGAGGCTTATTCAAAAATTACCAATGCAATTCAAGATGGTAAAAAGATAGATCGTGAAGCAGCAGATGAGGTAGCAGCAGCTATGAAATCGTGGGCTTTAACGAAAGGAGTTACTCATTATACGCACTGGTTTCAACCTTTGACAGGAACAACAGCCGAAAAACACGATGCGTTTTTTGATATTACTCCTAAAGGAAAAGCCTTAGAGAAATTCAAAGGTTCAGCTTTGGTTCAACAAGAACCTGATGCTTCTTCTTTCCCAAATGGTGGTATTCGTTCGACATTCGAGGCTAGGGGATATACCGCTTGGGATCCGTCTTCTCCAGCCTTTATTATGGAAAATACGGCAGGAACAGCTACGTTATGTATCCCTTCTGTTTTTGTATCTTATACTGGCGAAGCCTTAGATTACAAAACTCCTTTGTTGCGTTCAATTGAGCTGATTGACAAAGCAGCATCGAAAGTAATGACGGAATATTTCAGCCGTGAAGTTTCTAAGGTGACTCCAACGTTAGGAGCAGAACAAGAATATTTCTTAGTAGATGAAGCCTTATATAATGCTCGTCCAGATTTATTGATGGCTGGTCGTACCGTATTTGGACACTCGCCTGCCAAAGGACAACAATTGGAAGACCACTATTTTGGTTCTATTCCGACTCGTGTGAATGCGTTTATGGTAGATTTTGAATTGGAAGCCTTGAAATTAGGTTTACCAGTACGTACTCGCCATAACGAAGTTGCACCTGCTCAATTTGAAGTTGCTCCAACCTTTGAAGAGGTTAATCTAGCTTGTGACCATAATGCGTTATTAATGGACTTAATGACGAAGGTGGCTGGTAAACACAAGTTGAAAGTGTTGTTCCATGAAAAGCCTTTTGCAGGAATTAATGGTTCGGGTAAGCATAATAACTGGTCGTTAAGTACAGATACAGGTATTAACTTATTAGCTCCTTCGACCAAACCAAAAGAAAATTTGCGTTTCTTGGTGTTCTTTGTGAATACCATTAAAGCGGTACATGACTATGCTGATTTATTAAGAGCGTCTATTGCTACGGCAGGGAACGACCACCGCTTGGGTGCGAATGAAGCTCCTCCTGCGATTGTCTCTATCTTTATTGGTACAGAGTTAACACGTGTATTGAACGATTTGGAAAACCTTTCTGAAATCAACGATATTAAGTTAGAAAAAGGAGATAACGTGTATTTACGTTTAGGAATCAACAAAATTCCTGCCTTATTGCTAGATAATACAGACCGTAATCGTACGTCTCCTTTTGCATTTACAGGGAATAAATTTGAGTTCAGAGCCGTTGGTTCTTCTGCAAATTCAGCAGCTCCAATGACTATTTTGAATACAATCGTTGCAAATCAATTATTCAAGTTTAGAGAAGAGGTTGATGCGATTTTAGAGAAAGATATTAAGAAAGAATTAGCAATTGTAGAGGTCTTGAAACGTTATATCAAGGACTCAAGAAATATTCTTTTTGAAGGAAACGGTTATTCTGATAGTTGGGTTGAAGAGGCTGAAAAAAGAGGTTTATCTAACCTAAAAACCACCCCAGAAGCCTTAGTGAAATACATCGAGCCTTCTGCTATTGAATTGTTTGGCAAATATGGTATTTTGAATGAAATCGAAATGCACGCTCGTTATGAAATTGAACTTGAAAACTATGTGAAGAAAGTTCAAATTGAATCACGTGTAATAGGAGATTTAGCAATTAATCATGTTGTTTCTACGTCATTAAAATACCAAACACAGTTGGTTGATAATGTTAGAGGACAAAAAGAAATTGGTATTGATCCTCAATATTTTGCTCCGACAATTGAAATGATTAAGAAAATTTCGGTTTATACTTCTAAAATCACTACCCTTGTAGATGAGATGACAGAGGCAAGAAAGGATGCAAATAATATTGAAGATGCTTTAGATCGTGCCTTAATGTATAGTTCGAAAGTGAAATCGTATTTTGACGAAATCCGTTATTGCGTAGATAAGCTAGAGCTTATCGTTGACGACGACGAATGGCCGTTACCGAAGTATAGAGAATTATTATTGATTCGATAAATTTTAGCCCCTCAATAAAATTGGGGGGCATTTTTATTATCTTTGTTGCAGTTCTTGAACTGAATAAGGCGGTTTAAATCCTAATTATTTGGAACAAAGGACTATCAACTTTTTAGAAATCAGCTTACACAAACAAAAGCATGGCTAAGAATTTAGGATTTGATCCAGCAGAAATCGAACAATTAAAAAATGAGTGTCAAGAGGCAGAACAAGATTTTGTCTATTTTGAAGATGAGTTAGAAGAAGGCAATGAGGCCGCAGACGAATTTGTTCATATTCAGTTTGTTGGTGAGCATAAAGGTCAAGAAGTTATTTTTGATGCCGTTCTTTATACCTTAACGTTACACTTCAGTAGCCTTGTATTTGAGAAGGCAGAGAAAAAAGCTGCAACAGCATTCCCTGCTTATGTACCTCAGGACGAACGTGGTGAAAACTTCGTGGCTAATGATGCGTTGGATGAAGAAGTAGAATTGATGATTACGGAATTAATCGAAGAAATCGAAGAAAATGAAGAGGTGAAAGTCTCTGAACACGTTGAAATTGACGAAGATTTTGAATATGGAATTGGCTTAGACGTTTGTTTAAACGTTGACGAAATTACAGACGAAGTAGTAGAGAAATTTGTAGCAGATTTCAAAGCAGGTACTTTGAAGTTAGATCCTACGTTATTTTCGTTCAAATCAGAAGATTTTGAATAAGTAATTGAATGATTTGCAGGAGGTTGTGTAAAAAGTTGAAAGTTTATAAGATTAAATCAAAAGACAGACGTTCTGTTTTGTTAAATAGTTAATGTTAAAATAGTGTTTCTTGAAATACGGTTTGATAGAATATTATTTGGCGAAAAATGCTTTAAACTTTAAACTCCACACTTTTTACACATCTTCCTCCTTGTATTAGATAGCTGATTACGAGCAGTCGTATCGTGTTAGGCACCGTTTTTCTGCCTTATTTCCCCTGATATTGTATGAATATTTTTTATGAACCTCAAATTCAAAAGACACTTTTGTTAAATGAGGAGGAGTCTCGCCATGCGGTAAAGGTCTTACGGTTAAATGTAGGCGACAAAATTCACGTAGTGGATGGAATGGGAGGCTTGTTTACGTGTGAAATTACGAAGCCACATGACAAAAAGTGTGAAGTTCGGATTTTGGAATCGGTCTTGGAATTTGAAAAACGTTCGTATTATATTCACTTAATTATTGCTCCAACCAAAAACCTAGATCGTATGGAATGGATGGTGGAGAAATGCGTAGAAATGGGAATAGATGAACTTTCTTTTATCCAGACTCGTTACTCAGAAAGAAAAGAATTAAAGACGCAACGAATTGAGAAGATTGCCGTAGGGGCAATGAAACAGTCGTTGAAGGCATTTTTACCGAAAATCAATGAAATGATTTCGTGGAAAGAATTCCTAAAAAAAGACATTACTGCTGGGCAATTGTTTATTGCTCATTTGGAAGAAGGCGAACGAACGCTTTTACAAAAGGCAGTTCAACCTAATGGCATTTACCGCATTCTGATTGG
>JARXAV010000217.1 GCA_029865665.1 Flectobacillus sp.
GTATTCTGTGTATCGTCAACCTTGATCCACATCATTCGCAAGGTGGAATGGTACGATTACCTTTACATAAAATCAATAAAAATCACGATGAACATTATATCGTCCATGATTTATTGACAGACTCTCGCTACACATGGAAAGGCGATTGGAATTTTGTGGATTTAAACCCACACATTATGCCAATGCACTTGTTCAGAATTGAAAACTGCTAGGTATTTTGTAAGCATTGATGGCTTTTTACAGGGCTGTCAATGCTTTTTGGCAAGGACATACTATTTTAGCCTTATCTTTGTAACCTTAATTGAAAACGAAGATTAAAAAGCATAATGAAGGACGAAATAGAGCCAGAAAATAGCATTACCTCGGAAGAAATAGACCGTTGTATTGCCATTTTAGCACAATTGAACAAGAACACAGACCAAATATTTGATATTCCGAAAGAACAACGAACTGCTTTGTTAATGGAAGCAGGAATGTTCTCAAGACCCAATAAGGATGAACTTTTTCGTCGAAAAAAAGACGGAAAATTAGCTGCTAAACGGAAATTGGAAAAGCGAGACAAAACGGCTCGTAAAGAAACAGGCATTCGTTATGCTCGGGAAGCGAGTATTTTTATTGCTCCACTAGTGTTAGCCCTTGAGGAACTAGCTCAGAAAGAATCCCTCGAATATGCCACGCCTCGGAACTGCTACGTTTGTAAGACCAAATACACAAAAATCCATCATTTCTACGATACCATGTGTCCCGATTGTGGCGATTTTAATTATGCCAAACGTTTTCAAACGGCTGATGTGCAAGGACAAATTGCGGTAGTAACGGGTTCTCGCCTAAAAATCGGTTACCACATCACCCTGATGCTTTTGAGAGGAGGGGCGACGGTCATTGCTACCACTCGTTTCCCTGTCGATTCTGCCTTGCGTTTTGCCAAAGAGGCTGATTTTAACGAGTGGGGGCATCGCTTAAAAATTCATGGACTTGATTTACGCCATATTCCGAGCGTTGAGATTTTTTGCAATTATATCGAACAAACCTACGGTCGTTTGGATATTCTTATCAATAACGCCGCCCAGACTGTCAGACGACCAGCGGGTTTTTATGCTCATTTGATGGAAAACGAAGAACTTCCGCTTAGTTCGCTACCTGAGCAAGCACAAGCCTTGTTATTAGATCATACCCATTGTCTGAACGAATTGCAGTTATTGATTGATAGCGTTGAATCGAATCAAAATATGCCAGTGACTTGGCATGGCCCCGAACCTGGGATTGGCTTGCGTGCTTCTGCAAAGCTATCGCAAATTCCGTATTCGTTTGATAATGCCTTGGTAGCCAAAGAAGTGTTTCCAGAAGGAGAATTGGATGCTGATTTACAACAAGTAGATTTGCGGAAAACGAATAGTTGGCGATTAAGACTCGGACAAATAGAAACGACCGAGATGATTGAAGTACAGCTTGTGAATTCAGTTGCTCCCTTTGTACTATGCAATCGTCTTTCGGAATTGATGAAGACCGATAACACGGGTAAAAAGCATATTATTAACGTTTCGGCAATGGAAGGGAAATTTCATCGCTTCTTCAAAGAAGACCGTCACCCGCATACCAACATGGCAAAAGCTGCATTGAACATGCTAACACACACGGCTTCAGGAACACTTGCCAAAGAGGGAATTTTTATGAATGCCGTAGATACGGGCTGGGTAACGGACGAAGACCCTGCTGAATTGGCAAAAAGAAAACAAGAAGAACAAGATTTTCAACCGCCCTTGGATATTGTGGACGGTGCGGCAAGAGTGCTAGACCCTTTGTTCGACGGAATTAATTCGGGAAAACATTGGTGCGGACAATTCTTGAAAGATTATAAACCCATTCCTTGGTAATTGTCAATCGCTCATGCTCAGGGATTAAAATCCCTGTTTACAAATTCGGTCGTCTCTATGAGACTTGGAAGTCTAGCCAGATAGGATAGAGGTGGTTAGTTACCGATGTATCATCCCTCTGGAATAACCCTGACAGCGGCTTTTTTGCCCTGTCAGGGTGGTGATTTTGAGTGAACGTGATTTTACTCCCTGCTAGATTGGCGTTATATACCGATGTCTAATCCCTACGGGATAGGATTAGGAAGGCGCTTTTATTGAGTGTTACCGATGTATCATCCCTCTGGGATAATGCTGATGGTGGCTTTTTTGCCCTGTTAGGGTGGTGATTGAGTGATAAGTAGTTCTGTTTTCCAAGTCCCATCGGGACGACCGATTTTGTAAACAGGGATTTTAATCCCTGCTAGATTATGAACCGATGTCTAATCCCTACGGGATAGGATTGGGTGGCGGTTTTACTGAGTGTTACCGATGTATCATCCCTCTGGGATAACCCTGACAGCGGCTTTTTTGCCCTGTCAGGGTGGTGATTGTGAGCTAACGTGATTTTACTTCCTGATAGATTGGCTTTATATACCGATGTATAATCCCTCTGGGATAATGCAGGTCGTGACTTTTCACTTTATCGTATTATTTTTTACGGTAAGTATATAATTTAGTGGGCAATTGCTAAGGTTTGATAGAGTCTATCAATTACGTCTATGAAAGAATTTTTTTCACAGATTTTGATGACATCTTCAATGTTTTCGACCGTGATGTTCTTAATTAGTAACTCTTGTTTTACGTTCTTATCTAAGTGTGAATAATGTATTCCCCAAACCATCTTTCTTGAATCATTAGCCATAAAATCATTTTCAAAATCTAGAATTATACCTATAATTTCAGAGCGTTCATGCAAGTAATTATGTTTCAAACAATCAACAGCCCATCTATAAATCTCATAGTTAGCCTTTGGGTATCTTAACATCCTATTCGTAATGTGATATTCAGAAATACTTATGTTCTCAATCAACCAATTAATATTTTCTGGAGAAAGTGCTATATTCATAACTAGCCTATTGAGTTTTTCAGATAGCTGTTGTGTTGAGTCGGTGATTAGAGATTTAAAAATAAGAAATAATTTTTCAGAAATTTCTTCATCAATAAATTTAGAATCTCTATGCCATTTAATTAGCTGTAGAAAAGTATCTTTCTGAAAACGTTGATTATTTGATATTTTCTCAATTACGATATCAAGAAGGGAGTTTAATATTTTTTTATTAGGCTTGGTACATTTGATGATATATTGATGCTCAAGAACTAATTTATAGTCATTGATAACTGAATCAGGTAGAATAGGTGTGAATGCTTTTATGTAAGCCTTTTCTAAGATACTAAACTGATTATTTGATATTTTCATGTTGTACAATGTTTAGTTTACGTACTCGGTACAAAAAAAAGAGTGCTATAAAATCTCCCTTTCAACGATATGAAAGAATCCTAAAAGGAAGATTTTATAGCACTCATAAAATTTATTTCGGCTTCCGCCAATCCATTACCCCAAAGGGCAATAAATTATTTTACTTCTTCAAAAGGAACGTCTTCTGCTTGAGAAGAGCTTCCGCCTGCGTTAGCTGATTGACCTGCATCACCTGTTGGTTGAGCTTGTCCGTCACCTGCTGCTGCGTACATTTCTTGAGAAGCTGCTGCCCATGCGTTGTTCAATTTCTCTAATGAAGAGTCAATTGAAGCGATGTCACGGCTTTCGTAAGCAACTCTCAATTCTGCTAAAGCACCTTCGATAGCTGATTTGTTAGCGTCAGAAAGTTTGTCACCAAATTCTTTCAATTGTTTTTCCGTTTGGAAAATCAATGAATCTGCTTGGTTGATTTTTTCGATTTTTTCACGTTCAGCTTTATCCGCTGCTTCGTTAGCTTTCGCTTCTTGACGCATTTTTTCGATTTCTTCGTCTGTCAAACCGCTAGACGCTTCAATACGGATATTGCTTTCTTTTCCTGTTCCTTTATCTTTTGCAGAAACGTGTAAGATACCGTTTGCATCAATATCAAACGTTACTTCTACTTGAGGAACGCCACGTGGTGCTGGTGGAATACCGTCTAAGTGGAAACGTCCTAATGAACGGTTGTTAGCTGCCATTGGGCGTTCTCCTTGCAATACGTTCAACTCAACTGATGGTTGGTTGTCAGATGCTGTAGAGAATGTTTCCGACTTTTTAGTAGGGATAGTTGTGTTAGCTTCGATCAATTTCGTGAACACGCCACCCATTGTTTCGATACCTAATGACAAAGGAATAACGTCTAATAATAATACGTCTTTCACTTCACCTGTCAATACACCACCTTGAACTGCTGCACCAATTGCAACTGCTTCGTCAGGGTTAACCCCTTTAGATGCTTTTTTACCCCAGAATTTCTCAACTTCTTCAACTACACGTGGAATACGAGTTGAACCACCTACTAAGATAACTTCGTCGATGTCTGAGTTTGAATAACCTGAGTTTTTCATAGCACGACGACATGGCTCCATCATACGTTGGAACAATGAATCTGCTAATTGCTCAAATTTAGCACGAGTTAAGTTACGTACTAAGTGTTTTGGCATACCGTCCACAGGGAAGATATATGGCAAGTTGATTTCTGTAGATGAACCAGCAGATAATTCAACTTTCGCTTTTTCAGCAGCTTCTTTCAAACGTTGTAACGCCATTGGGTCTTTGCGTAAGTCAACACGTTCGTCGTTTAAGAATTCTTCTGCTAACCAGTTGATGATTACTTGGTCAAAGTCGTCACCACCTAAGTGAGTATCACCGTCAGTAGATTTTACTTCAAATACGCCATCACCTAATTCTAATACTGAAATATCGAATGTACCACCACCTAAGTCGAATACAGCGATTTTCATATCTTTACCACCTTTGTCTAAACCGTAAGCTAATGCAGCGGCAGTAGGCTCGTTGATGATACGTTTTACTTCTAAACCAGCGATTTGTCCCGCTTCTTTCGTAGCCTGACGTTCTGCATCGTTGAAGTAAGCAGGAACCGTGATAACTGCTTCTGTTACTGTTTGTCCTAAATAGTCTTCAGCCGTTTGCTTCATTTTCGTAAGAATCTGAGCTGAGATTTCTTGTGGAGTATAAAGACGATCCCCGATGCGTACACGTGGTGTGTCGTTGGCACCTTGTTCAACGTTATAAGCAATAGTTTTTAGTTCGCTTCCTACTTCAGAGTAACGCTTACCCATGAAACGTTTGATAGAAGAAACTGTGTTCTGTGGATTTGTGATTGCTTGACGTTTCGCAGCATCTCCAACTTTACGTTCGCCGTTTCCGTTGTCCAAGAATGCAACAATCGAAGGGGTCGTGCGACGGCCTTCAGAGTTGGCGATTACAACTGGCTCATTACCTTCCATTACTGCAACGCAAGAGTTGGTTGTTCCTAAGTCAATACCAATAATTTTTCCCATTGTGAGCGTAAATTAATTATTTATTTAAAA